>JADFPW010000206.1 GCA_022562105.1 Planctomycetota bacterium | reverse complement strand
TGGACAGCCCGATAAGATAGCCCCCCGGGGAGCCGCTGGGCCCGCACCAGCCATTTCATGCCCAGAGCCTATATCCCCAAACGCCTGGAAGAGGAGACCCGGCCCGAGCCGCGCGCGTAAGCAAGCGGTTCTTCGGCATCCGCTCCCTCACGGTCGCGGCTCGGAATGAGTGGTGGAGTAGATTCTACGCGTCTTCGGTGGCGAAGTCTTCGGGGTGTAAACGTTCCCGTGCCTCTTGGCTGACGAACTTCTGGTGCCGGTCGGCGCGACGCTTGATCAGTCGGCGAATCGCGGCGTTGATCAACAAACAGATGATCATGCCGACGATGGCGAGCTGGTGGATGGCCATGGCCACCAAGCCGGCGCCGACCACCGCGATGGCAGCCGCCATGAACCAACTGAACACCACCCAGATGGCCCGCCCCAGCTTCAAGGCGGCGTCACCGCGCTGGAAGATGCGGTCGGCGAAACCGGTGGCCACCAGGGCGGCGAAGGAGACGTAGGTGGTGGAGACGGGCAGGGACAGGCTCGAGGCGGTGGCGATGACGCTGGCGGAGACACACATGATCACGCTGGCCCTGATGGTGTCGAAGTGCGTGATTCGCCCGCGGTCGGTGGTGACGGCGACGGGGGCCAATGCGGGTTCTCGGCCACGGAAGCGAAGCAGTCCGCGGGCCAGCCCGAGGCACCACTGCGGGGCCCACAACTCGACGTGATCGCCGGCGCTGCCGGTTCGTATGGTGGCGCTGGTGACTCGTTGTGCGTTACGCGACGAAATCCCGACCACCAGCAAGGCCCCACATCCCACCAGCCACCAGCGCGAAATGGGAATCTGGCTGGCGGCCTCCACGCCCAGTTCGCGGTGGTCGATGATGTACTTGGCGGCCAACCCCGGTGAGGCGCAGTTGGCCAGGTCGTTTTGCCCGAAGGCGAAGGCCATGCACACGCTGGCGATTACGGTGAGTACGGGAAACAGCAGGTTGGCGGCCCGTTGGCGGTAGATCACCAGCAACGCATGGATCACGATGGCGAAGAACGCCCACATGAGGAGAATGACCAGCATGGGGCCGTAGGCGCTGATCACCTCTTGATTGATGGTCTTGACGAACGCCAACCCTTTCATGCCCTTGATGAGCATGAAGTAGATCAGCCCAGCCACCATCGCGCCGCCGACCCAACCGCCGTGGGCCAATAGGGTGGGTAGGTGCGTGGCCCGATCGCGCAAGGCGCCGCGGACCGCCCGCTGGATCATGAACGCGGCGATGCCCGATAGGACGATCGAGCAAACGATCCCCAGAACCACAGTACCCGACTTGCCCCAGTGGACGGTGTCGAAACCGCCGACAAACAGCGAAGCTCCCAATAGCTCGAACACCAGTGTGGCGGTGGTGCTGACCGGCATGCCGAATGCGGAGTAGCCGTATAGCAAAACGGTATCGACGATGTAGACGGCGATGTAGATCGACAGGGCCATCTGGAGGGTCATGCCCGCGGGATCGAAAATGCCCTTGCGGGCCGTCTCGATGACCGGGGAGGCGAACAGCGTGCCCATCACCACGCCGCCGCTGATGAAGATGATGGCCACTCGCCGCCGCAACACGCGAGCACCGAGCACGGCGTTGAGCAGGTTGGCGGCGTCGTTTCGGCCGACCTCGATGGTGTCCCACACCAGGAGGCCCATCGCCAGAATCAGCGAACACCAGAGGAATGCCGACATCGGCACCGGGGAAGACTGCAGGAGCAGCGTGGAAGCTAGGTCCATGGAAACGGTCGCGAATTCCCTGGAAGGCTTACGGTCCTGTCATCCGGCCGCATAAGGCGCCGATACCCCTGGTCGCTGCCCTGGCGCCGGCCCATCGTTACATTTGGGTTTGCGGGTGCCATGGGCAAACTTGGTTGCCCGTGTTGTTCCTGCATGGCTCACGGGCAAACAAGTTTGCCCATGCCACCCCCGGCGCAACCCGAAGGACCACTCGTGACGGCGCACTGGTGCTTGGTCAGGCGCACTTTGTTTCACCACGACCGAGCTCTAGTGCGACGTCAACATTCGGCGAACACGGTCGCCGGTCTTTTCCGCGAAATTGGCTAGCTGCCCGAGCTCACCAATTACCCGGGACCACAGGAAGATGTCAGTCGCCCTGATTTCGTCCTCCAAGGCGAAGAACCCCTTACCCAGTGCGTACTGCTGGCGATCCGCCTCCCACTCGGCTTTCTCCACGGCGGCGACCTCCGCCACCAAGCGATCCACTTCCCCGCCTGAGAAACCGGCCTCCACCAGACCTTGAAGCTGCTCTGTCACGCGATAGCACTGCTCGCAGACATCGACGACCTTGCGCACGTAGTCGATGACCGAGTCCGTCAAGCTCTCGGGCATCTCCAGTTTCTTGAGCGTCAGCAGCACAGCCAGATCCTCGGCGGAGTCGGCCATGTCGTCTTGGAGCTTCAGGTATCCGAGCAGGTCGCCCCGATAAACGGGCAGGAAGAAAGTCTTGGGGATCGTCTGGCGGATTTCATCCTTGATGATGTCCGCCTCGTGCTCGGTTTTGAACACGGTCTTGGTAATCGCTTCCAGCTCGCCGTAGTTCCGATCGCGCACCGCCTCGAACATGGGCGGGACCAGCCGGACGCACTCCATGGCCTTGGCCATGTGGTGCCCGAGGGGCTCGAATGGGGACTGCTTGAACATACCCGCGATTGACATGGCGGCATTATAGACATCCTGCGCCCGACGCAAGGGGGGATCTTGATTCTCCTGACCCGCCGTCGGGGCAGGACGATCGGTGGTAGTGGAGAATGCGCTCCATCGCCCCGCTACCTTCCGCGAGTCTGTGATATCTCGGGACCGCCGAGACCGGGCCGGGGTCTACGCGCCCGGGCGGTTGTCGAGTATCATTCGCCGGTGTTGCACGAAACCTGAACGGCGCTGGGCGCACCTGTCCGGTACATAGGCGGGATCGGTCGGCCGCGGACCGGGACCGCCAGGACGGAGGTTGAATCCCTGCTTGCAGAATCGTCCATCTGGGCCCCTTTCATCTACCAGTATACGGTCGGCGGGCTGTTCTTTGCGCTGGGGATCTATACGGTGCTCAAGTTCCGGGCCGTTGACCTGAGCCGCCGCTCGGAACGCCGCTGGCTCACCATCCTGTTTGTCGGCCTGGGCCTCTACTTCTGCGTTCACCTGGGCATCTACCTGGCCGCCATCTACATCATGCCGGTGGGTGCCCCCTGATGCTGTCGCAATTCTCCCCCGCCACCGGGTCCATCGCCGCCCCCATCGACGTGGTCATCATTGTGGCCTACTTCGTGGGCGTGCTGGCGTTCGGAACCTATTTCGGGCGCTTCTCCAAGACCACCAAGGACTTCTTCTTCGGCGGGCAACGGTTCAGTTGGTGGCTGCTCTCGATGAGCATCGTGGCCAGCGCGGTGGGGTCGTACAGCTTCGTCAAGTATTCCGACACCGGCTTCCGGTACGGGCTCAGCTCATCCATGAGCTACATGAACGACTGGTTCTTCATACCGTTCTTCATGTTCGGGTGGCTGCCGATTATTTACTTCGCCCGGGTTCGCTCGGTGCCCGAGTACTTTCAACGTCGTTTCAACACGCCGGCCCGTTTGCTGTGCGCCGCCGTGCTCCTCGTTTTCATGTTGGCCTACGTGGCCTACAACCTCTACACACTAGGCACGGCGGCCAATGCTATATTTCCCTCGGTGGGGATCTATACGGCGGCCATCGTCATCGCCATCGCCACCGGGATCTATATCACCGCCGGCGGACAGACCGCGGTCATCTTCACCGACCTGGCTCAGGGGTTAATGCTGATCGTGGCCGGCCTGGTGGTGGTCGTGCTGGGACTGGACTGGTTGGCCACCCGCGGGGGATTGATCGACGGGTCGCTCTTTGACGGGTTGAAGGCCTGGTGGGGCAATTTGACGTTTACCGCTCGTTTGCCGTTTGCGGATTTCAACAAACCGGATGATTTCAATTTCATCGGCGTGTTTTGGCAGGACATGTCCAACAGCTTCGCCTTCCTCTTCGTCAACCAGGGACTCATCATGCGTTTCCTGTCGGCCAAGAGCATGGAGGAATCTCGCAAGTCGGCCTTCTGCAACACGCTGTTTCTGCTGCCCCTGTGCGTGATCGTGGTCGGCGGGGCCGGCTGGATGGGCAACGCCATCGCCCACATGGCCCCGGATGTCCTGGATCCCAACACGCCGGGCAAGAAGGTGTTCGTGGTGGTCGCCGACCTGCTGTGTAGCCCGGGCGTGTTCGGGTTCGTCATCGGCACGCTGATCGCCGCGTTGATGTCCACGGTCGATACGCTGATCAACGCCATCGCCGCGGTGACGGTCATCGATTTGTATGAGCCCTACCTGGCCAAGGGACGCAGCGATAAACACTATTTGTTCGTGGCTCGGGTCATTTCAGTGGTCACCACCGCGGTGGCCATCGGATTGGTGCCTCTGTACATGGGCTACGGCTCGATCTACGAAGCCCACGCCGCCTTCACCGCTGTGGTAACTCCGATCCTCTGCGTTCCTGTATTCCTGGGGGCATTCTGGCGGCGCTACACGCCGGCGGCGGCGATGGCCACCATGAGCGTCGGCGTGGTGGGGGCTATTCTGTCCTTCAAGATGCCGGAGATCGTCTATCCATTCATGCGCCTCCACGGATGGGATGTGTTTACCGCGGACATGGCGGCGTCATTGAAGGCTCAATTGGGCGTCCTAGTGGATCAGATTCGACAGGTCGATCAGATCGGCGTTGAATTGGCTGGACGCATCCAGACCGAATTGTCCGACACGCTGGAGCGCCTGCGCACCATGCACGTCATCAAACCGCTCCGAGCGTTCCAGGTCGAGTCGACGCTGACCAGCCTGCTCTCGGCCACGACGGGCGGGGGGGTGCAGATCAATCCCGATGACGCTATCAACCTGACCACGGAACTGCAGGATCTCGTCAAACCGTCGCGGGCGACCTACATGCGGGCGTTGTTCCTTATTGTTATCGAAGGCTTCACCGGGGTGGTGGTCAGCCTGTTTACCCGACCCAAGTCATCCGTGGAGATCGCCGGTTTGTGGGTCGGCTCCATCCACATCGGCCGATTCCTCTTCAAAGGTAGTCAACCCAACGATACCCCCGGCAGCCGCCGGACACTCGCCGCTCTCCGCGTCGTCGATGCCGACAAGATCACTCGCTCGACGGTCCCCAACGAGGGCGCCGCCAAGATCGACAGCCATATCATGACCGACGGAGCCAACGTCAAGATAGACGTCGCTGACGTGACGCATATTCCGTGGAACGAATACCCGTCGGCGTCGCTGAGCCGCCAGGAGATGGATACCCTCAAGGTCAACCCGGGCGATCTGGTCTACATCACCGACACCCGTCGGTGGCTTGGCGGCCTGCGTTCGGTCCACGTCCGCGTAGCCGACCCGCACGACGAGCCCGGTATCGTTCGTATAACCGCCGAGACCCTCAAAAACGCCAACCTGTTCCTCAACAGGCGCATCCGCATCGAGCGGATCTTCTGATCGGAATTGGGGACTTCCGCAACTGGATATACACCCGAGAGAGTCGCAGCATCGTCCCGATGCGGCCGACTGTCTCATCGGCGCCCGGCAGCTGATCGCTGGTTTCGCATAGATCCACGCCAATTGGGGTTACTTCTTGACCGCCGCGACTTCAAGTCGTAGAGTGCTCCCCGAGTACTAAAAGGCGTGTCCGTGCGCAGTCCGTGGCAAGCGGCGGGTCACGGGCTGGCGTCCTGGGGCAGGTAGCTCAGTTGGTAGAGCAACGGACTGAAAATCCGTGTGTCGGCGGTTCAAGTCCGCCCCTGCCCATACAAGAACGCGGTTTTTCGTTCACTTGACCATCTTGGTCGCATCTGCTTCTTGTCCCAGCCCGTCCAGTGCCACTTCTCGACAGGGTTGCGGGCGATCTACCCGCGACGGACCGCGGCCTGCAACCCGGACCGGATGTAGCGGAGTTTCTTGTTGACCGTCGCCGGGGAGTTGCCCTTCTCCGTTTTCGTCGCGGTGGTGATCTCCTCGACATGGCTCTCGACCCGCTGGTAGGTGATGCGTGTCGGCTCCGCGTGGCCGCAAGTAAGTCGCGAACCCGTTCCGCCTGCTCCTGTCATGATCCGCGGTCGCTGGATTACCGGGTCGGTCAGGCCCGCAATCGTTCGGCGCAGCCGCTTGGCCTGTTTGCATGTAGACTCGTGATCTGCAGTACCAGTAGATCGACTCTTCACCCATGGAGGATGCGTGATGCACGGGCTGACGATGCTCACAATGGGGATGCTGCTCACGATAGTGCTCGCGCTGGGACCGAGCGCGCTGGCGGAAGGCGGGTTGCGGATCGGCGTTTCGTTCCCCAGCGAACGGGCCGTGGCGGCCCTCGACGGGCGCATGTTGCTGATGCTCTCGACCGACGCATCGGATGAGCCCCGCTTTCAGATTGGCGACAGCGCAACCACGCAGCAGATTTTCGGCGTCGATGTGGACGGCCTCGAGCCGGGCGTTGATGCGATGTTCGATGCGTCGGTGTTGGGCTATCCGCTGGCGAGCATGAAGGACGTGCCGCCGGGTGACTACTGGGTGCAAGCGCTGCTCCACCGCTACGAGACGTTTCACCGCAGTGACGGACATACGGTCAAGCTGCCGATGGATCGCGGCGAGGGCCAGCATTGGAACCGAGCCCCGGGCAATCTCTATAGCACGCCGCGTAAGATCCGGATCGATCCCGCCCAAGACGAGCTGATCCGCCTATCGCTCGATTCCGAGATTCCGCCGATCGAGCCGCCGCAAGACAGCAAGTATATCAAGCACATCAAGATTCAAAGCAAGCTGTTGAGTGAGTTTTGGGGGCGGCCGATGCATCTGGGGGCGGTCGTGCTCTTGCCCGAGGGGTTCGACCAGCACCCCGAGGCGCGATATCCGCTGATCGTCAACCATGGGCACTTTCCGTCCACGTTCGGGGGCTTTCGGGCCGAGCCGCCGGAGAAGGACCTCGAGCCGGACTACAGCGAGCGCTTTCGGCTCACCGGTTACAATCGTATTCAACAGGAGCAGGCCCACGCCTTCTACAACCAGTGGACTTCTCCGGGCTTTCCGCGATTCGTCATCATCAAGGTTCAGCACGCCAACCCGTACTACGACGACTCGTACGCGGTCAATTCACAGAATCTCGGCCCGTACGGCGATGCGATCGTCCGCGAGTTGATCCCGTTCGTAGAGAAGCAATTCCGCGGCCTCGGCGAAGGGTGGGCCCGCTTCACCTACGGCGGCTCGACCGGCGGATGGGAGGCGCTGGCGGTACAGATATTCTATCCCGACGAGTTCAACGGCTGCTTCGCGGCCTGCCCCGATCCAATCGACTTTCGGGCGTACACGGTGGTCAATATCTACGAAGACATAAATGCCTACTACGTCGAAGGGCCGTTCAAGCGCACTCCGCGACCGGGGCAGCGCGACTGGCTGGGGCGCATCAGTACGACACTCGAACAAATCAACATGCGTGAGTTGGTGCTGGGCACGCATTCGCGATCCGGCGACCAGTGGGACATCTGGGAGGCGGTCTACAGCCCCGTCGGGCCGGACGGGTACCCGAAACGCCTCTGGAACAAGCGCACTGGTTTGATCGACCGCGAAGTCGCCGAGCATTGGCGGGAGAATTACGACCTGCGTCACATCATGCAGCGCGACTGGAAGACGCTCGGCCGCAAGCTGCAGGGAAAGATCCATCTCTACTGCGGCACGATGGACAATTACTATCTCAACAACGCCGTCTATCTGACGGAAGAGTTCCTCAAGAGCACGACGAACCCGCCCTA
The DNA here is from genome assembly GCA_022562105.1 of Planctomycetota bacterium. GTDB lineage: Bacteria > Planctomycetota > Phycisphaerae > UBA1845 > UBA1845 > JADFPW01. The sequence goes on along the minus strand of JADFPW010000206.1, from coordinate 232 downwards.
CGACGGCGTGGTCGAATATGGCGACCGGGCCGAGCACTGCTGGAACGGCGACCACGAACGGCCGAACGCGATCTCGCGGCTGCGCTACCACCTCATGTATGTCGAGAAGATCCTCGAACGAATCGGGAAGACGGCGCCGCCCGGGGCGGACCTGAAGAGTTGGCGATACTGATCGCGCCGCCCGGCCCAGCGTTCATCGCCGTCTAGACCGAATTCCGTGCGCAGCGGGCCG
>JADFPW010000205.1 GCA_022562105.1 Planctomycetota bacterium | reverse complement strand
CGTCCAACCCCCGGTAGGGTTTTCAGCGTATCGATGTCCCGGGGCCATCGGCCGCCGAACTCCCCGACGATCATCCGGGCTGCTGCGTGCAGATGGTGACAGCGTCGGTAGTAGCCCAGTCCAGCCCAGTAAGGCAGAACGTCGTCGATGTCGGCTCGGGCGAGGGATCGAACGGTGGGAAAGCGCTTCAGGAATCGGCGGTAGTAGGGAAGCACCGTCGTGATCTGCGTTTGCTGGGCCATCATCTCGACGACCAGCGTTGCGTAGGGATCGATGGACAGCGTCCGCCAGGGCAGGTCGCGCCGATGAGCACGATACCAGGCCAGGACTCGCCGGCGAACCGCCGGGACATCCAGTTTCGGCGGCAAGCTTGTCAGCGGTCCGACTCCCATAGCGGGGCACAGGGGATGCGGAGTGTCACGAGCCGAGTGAGCGATCCAGGCACGCCGTCGGCTGCCCCTCGTCTACTCGTAGACAAGTCCGTCCGCAAGCCGGCGTCTAGAACCGGGCGCGTCGTGGATCGGGACGCCGATCGATCGCCGGCAGGTGCGCTTTCGGCCAAACCGCTGCTATACTCCGACACGCCGGCCCCTGGGGGACGGCTTCCAGATACACCTGCTACCCAAAGGAGCCGTTCATGAGCGTCACCGAGGAACAGATCCTCGATCAGTTGCGAACCGTCAACGATCCAGAGCTCCATCGCGACCTGGTATCGCTGAAGATGATCAAGGGAGTGACCATCGATGGCGGCCGGGTCGGTGTGCATGTCGAGCTGACCACGCCTGCCTGCCCGTTGAAGGATCAGATCACGGGCGACGTCGAAACCGCGGTGACCCGTATCGAGGGCGTCAACAGCGTCTCCGTCGAGTTCAGCGCTCGGGTCCGCGGCAACTCGGCCATCGAATCGAAGCTGCCCGGGGTCAAGAACGTGATCGCGGTGGGGGCAGGCAAGGGCGGGGTGGGCAAGAGCACCGCGACCGTGCTGCTGGCCGTCGGGCTGCAGCGGGCCGGCGCCAAGGTAGGCGTGCTCGACGCGGACATCTACGGCCCGTCGATCCCCACCATGATGGGTTTGGCCGGATGTAAGCCGTCCATCCTCGAGGACAAGATCGTGCCCCTGGAGGCCTACGGCGTTAAAGTGATGAGCATCGGGTTCATGTTGAACCCGGAGCAGGCCGTCGTGTGGCGCGGGCCTATGGTTCACGGGGCGATCAAGCAGTTCATCGACCAGGTCGAATGGGGCGAGCTGGACTACCTGATCGTAGACCTGCCTCCGGGAACGGGCGATGTCCCGCTGACGCTGGCCCAATCGATTCCCATGACCGGGGCGGTGATCGTTTGCACGCCGCAGGACGTCGCCCTGATCGACGCCCGGCGAGCCATCAGGATGTACCAACAGCTCAACGTCAACTGCCTGGGCATCATCGAGAACATGAGCTATTACATCTGCCCACACTGCGGCGAGCGGGATGAGATCTTCGACCATGGTGGAGCGGCGGCGGCAGCCCGGGAAATGGAGGTGCCGTTCCTGGGCGAGATTCCGCTGAATGCTCAACTGCGCGCCTACGGCGACGCCGGCACGCCGGATAAAACCTTCACCGACGCCGATGAGCGGATCCGTCAGGCGGTGGATGCGGTCGTGCGTAACGTGGCCGGCCAGATCAGCGTGATGAACGAGTCCCAGGCCAACGTACCGACGCTCAGCGTGGAGTGAACAGTTCAGCGGATTGGATTGTGACTCGCTAGAACTTGCCCGACCGGATACGAAGCAGGAGAAGACTGCTGCTGAACATCACCATAGAAATCATCCCGAACGCTCCGCAGCCGAACGGCGCAGGTGACCCGCCGGCGCCGCCGCTCTCCTGCTGATCGCCGGCGTTCGGACCATCATCGCCCGTCGATGGCGGCTCGTCCTCGTCGATCACGGGTGGCACTACCTGAGAAGACGAAGAATCGTCGGGATCGTTCGTGGGGGCCGGATCGTCGTCGTCGAGTAATGGATCGGGCAGCGGTACATTCGGTGGAGTCTCCTCCTCATCGTCATCCGGCGGGTCGACCGGAGGAGCGGGCTCATCAAGCTCGACGAGCGTCACGGTCAGCTCATCCGTCGCCCCGTTGCCGGCGGCGTCCTGGACCGCGATGGTGATCACCGTCACACCCGGTTGCAGGTCGATGAGGCCGCTGGTCCATTCCGTTGTGCCTTCGCAAGGCCCGCTCTGGCCCGCGTCGGTGGACCAGGACACGGTGACGATCCCTACATTGTCCGAGGCGGTGCCACCCAGCTCCAACACCTCGGCTTCGCTCTCGAACGCTGCCCCGGCTGTTGGTGAGCTGATGGTGACAACCGGCGGCTCGACATCCAGAACAACCTCCTGATAGCTGACTTCCAATTGTGTCGTACCGCTTTGACCGTAGGCATCGTTGGCGGTGACGGTGACGATGTTAACTCCCCCAAACAGGGATACGCTGTCGATGGTCCATTGCGTTGTGCCCTGGGCGGTTCCCGATCCGCCACGATCGTTTGTCCAGGAGATTGACACGGTGGTTGACGACGCAGTCCCCGCCACGGATAGCGGCTGCACCTGAGTTTCCCAGGTCGGATCGCTGGTCGGGATACTGATCTCGACCGTCGGCGGCGGAGGGATCACTTCGTCGGTGATAAACGACCACAGGGGTCCAGCGGTGGTGGCGCAGCCGACGGCGTCGACGCGCCAGTAGCACGTCGTTCCGGAGTCCAGCAAGTCGGGCGTGTAGGTGGGCATGTCCACATGAGCAACCCAAGGCGGCGGTGAGGCGGTGCCGAAGTAGACGTCGTACCCGGCGCAGGGATCGCCGATCCACGACAGGGTCGGACTCGTCGAGACCGACTCAGCCTGATCGTCGGGTATCGGCGACAGCACAGGCTCAGGCGGCACGCAGTCGTTCTGATCGATGACCAGGGTTTGATTCGACTCCACGTTCGAGATGCAGCTCTCCGCCCCGCCGGGCCACAGAACGCGAACCTGTCGAACCAGCGTGGTCTCCCCCAGGCCGAAGTGCTGAGTCATTTCGTGCTGCGACTTGTAGGACGTGCCGGCCAGAAGGGCGCGTTGCTGCCAACCGGCGTCGTCTTCCAATCGGATCGTCGCCCCGATGGCGGCCGAATTGGGGCCGCTGCCGCGCAGAGCCACCTTGAGCCAGTTGCTCGCGTTCTCGTTTGTGTGATTGATGTACAGCAGCACCGGCAGGTCCGGGCGGGTGACCAGGAAGTCCAGGTCGCCGTCATTGTCGATGTCCGCGGATGCGACGCCGTACGATTCGGTATCCACCATCACACCGCTCTCGGCGGCCACATCCACACACGGCGGCTCGGGTCCACACATATACAGCCTGTCGGCCGGCTGCTCGTAGCCATACAGGGACGTGTTGCATACATACAGGTCGAGCCAGCCGTCGTTGTCGGCATCGAAGAACATCACCCCCCACCCGACGCTGCCGGAGGTCACGTGGTAGTCGATGGATCGCTCCTCAAAGCCGGCCCCGTCGAGGTTCATGAACAGCGGATTGCCGATGATGTTGGAGACATACAGATCGGGCCACCCGTTTCGATCCAGATCCCCGAACGCCAAACCCATCGAAAAGATGTGGGCGTCGGTGCCGGATTCCACGGACACGTCCTCGAACGTGCCATCTCCCAGATTGCGCCACAGGCGGTTTCCGAGCATCTGTCCGACGCCTCCGCGATCATTGACGCTGTACAGATCGACGTCGCCGTCCAAATCGTAATCGATGAACGATGCCTGAAAGCTCATCCCACCCGGGTCGTCCACACCCAGCGCTTCGCCCACCTGGACGAACGTCCCGTCCCCGAGGTTGCGGTACAAGAGGTTGTTGGTGGGCGCACCGCTGTAGGTATAGTTGGGAACGTAGAGATCGAGGAAACCATCGTTGTCGTAATCGCCCCAGGTGGCCCCGGTCGATGCCCCATATCCCGTGAGGCCGGCTTCGATGGTAACGTCGGTGAAAACGAAGTCCCCGTCGCTGCGCATCAGCGCACTTCGGTGTGCCCCATTCTGGATGTCGAACTGGGTGATGAACACATCCAGATCGCCGTCGGCATCGTAGTCCACCGCGGTCACCGACGAGGCTTTCAACAGCGCCGGCATCCCGGTGTCGACGCGCAACGTAAACGTGCCGAACCCGTCGTTCTCATACACGTTGACCACACCGTCCACGCTGCCGATCAACACCAGGTCGGGGTCCGTATCGCCGTCGAGATCGGCAAACGCCGCCCCCTGACATTGACCCGCAATCCCAACGTCGTCGAGGTAGTGGGCGGTGTAGTCGATGCCGCGGATCAAGGCCTCCTCAGTCAACGGGTCAAAGGCGCCCGCACCCAGCGGAGCCGACGCCCCGATGGCGATGCTCACGATCAGAATGGTTCGATGACGCTTGTTCACCGGCACGGGCCTCGATGGCGCGATCGCATCAATGTCAAACCGGCCACCATCACGATCAGGACGCTCGCCCCGAGCACGCCGCACGTAGGGGCCGCGCTGCGGTCTTCGGTTACCTGTGGTTCATCCGATTCCTCGTCCGGCGGAAGCGGTTCGTCCACCGGCGTTCCGTCCGTCGGTTCGCCGGCGTCACCGCCATCGTCGATCGGCGTGGTGTCATCCGAATCCGCCGGCGGCGAATCGTCCGGCGGGTTGTCGTCCGGAGCGACCGGATCCTCATCCACCGGCAGGTCGTCGTCGGGTGCATCCGGAACATCGTCTGTCGGGGGCAACCCTGGAGGATCATCCTCCACCGGCGGCAACAGGGTAATGGTGATCTGGTCGGAGCCCGTATTGCCAGCCGCGTCGCGAGCCATCACGGTCAACACGTTCTCGCCTTCGGCCAACTCGATAGGCCCGGTGGTCCAGATTGACAGACCGCCGCACGGTCCGCTGCCGACCGAATCCCTCATCCACACCACCGATGCGATGGCCACGTCGTCTTCCGAGGTGCCCGCCAAGGTGATCATCTGATCGAATGTAGACCAATCGGTCTCAAGGGTCGGACTGGTGATGCTCACGATCGGGGGCTGCTCGTCCGGGGTATTGAGATCCACGACGGTCAGCGATAGCGAACTTTCCCACCCCTCGAAAGTGGCCCGAACCTCGACGATTTGATTGGTAAGAACGTCACCGATGAGAAGAACCCCGGGTTCGCTGAAGGAGGCGTGCTGGTCTCCCACGACCACCGTCCAGTTGGCTTCGCCAGTGACGTCGCGAGGTTGATCGTAATAGAACTCCGCCTCGGCGGAGAAGTAAACTGTCACCTGCTCGTTCGACGAGGTAGGTCCACTGATGGCGAAAAAGGCCAGAACGGGCGGATGTAAGATGCCCTCCGTGACGGTCAATATCTGATCGACCGGAACGTTGACCATTTCGGTCGTCGCCCCGCCGGGCCAATCGATCCGCAGCTGATCGACGATCGTAGCTTCACCGGTACCGAAGTGCTGCTCCGAGGGCATGCTCGCGTAGAAGCTGGTGCCGGACATAACCTCGCGGAACTGCGTCGCCCCGCCGGCGGTCAGCCACATCTTGGCTCCGATGGCGTCGCGGTTTCCCACCTGCCCGACTGGACGAACCGTCAGCCAGTGGTGATTGTGGGTCGAGACGTTCTCCAGCAGGGCGACGGGTGTCAGCACGTTGACGATCAGCAAGTCCTGGTCGCCGTCCGCGTCGTAGTCGAAGGCGACGAGCCCGCGTGAGTCGCCCACCAGATCGGCCCCGGCTTCGGCGCCCAGTTCCTCGTAGAAACCGGACCCGTCGTTGACGAAGAGCTGACCCGGCTTGTCCCCGTAGTAGTCGACGGGCCGGCCCCCCACCGAAAAGATGTCCAGATCGCCGTCCAGTTCCGCGTCGAAAAAGACCGCTCCCCAACCCCAGTAGGACTGCCACACACCCCGATCGACGGCCTCTTCGGTAAACGGCTCGGGAAAACCCTGGTTGATGTAGAACACATTCGTCCGTTCGAGTTCATTGGGCGGCTCGAACGTGATGTTGGTCGAGAAAAGATCTACCAAACCGTCGCCGTTGCAGTCGCCGACGGCGACACCCATGTCGTTGCCCACGTGCTGGATGTCGGCCTCGGCGGAGACGTCGGTGAACACGTAGTCAACACCGTCGAAGTCGAGCCGAAACATGTAGTTCGCATCAAAGTCAACGGCGGCATACAAGTCCTGCAAGCCGTCGCCGTCCAAGTCCACGAAGACCGGCGTCCAGGTACGCACCTGGGTATTCGTAGCGTCCAACCCCACCAGCGCGGTGACGTCGGTGAACTTCAGATCTCCGTCGTTGCGGTACAAGTAGTTGTACGGGGCGTCGCTGTTGTGATCCCAGTAGACCACATAAAGATCGAGCAAGCCGTCCTGATTGTAATCCGTAGCCGCCATCCCGCCGACGAGGATCCCTTGCGGCTCAAAGCCCGAACCGTCGGTGACATTGGTAAACGGACCGGCTCCGTCGTTGCGGAACAACTGCGCCGGCGTGAGTGTGCCGTAAATACTGTCCGTGTTGTTGGCCACCACCAGATCCGGATCGCCGTCGTTGTCCAGGTCGACGAACAGACCCATGCTCCCGCCGCCGGTATCGCCCAGTCCGCTCTCCTCGGTGACGTTGGTAAAGGTCTTGTCGCCGTTGTTGCGATAGAGTTGATTGGGCCAGCCGAACGAGTCGACAAGATAGACGTCCAGGTCGCCGTCCAGATCGTAGTCCGCGATCGCCGCACCCGTGCCGACCCACCAGGAGTTGTCCAATATGCCCAAATCGGGGTCGTGGTGGACAAAGTCGATTTGGCTCTGGGCGGTGACTTCCGAGAAGGCCAGTTGGCCCGACGCGGAATCGGCCGGTAGCGCCACGGCCAGGGCGAGCCCAACTGCTGCGCACATACCGCATCCCGGACGAAAGTTGATGCGCCCTCCCATGCCTCCGGCCTCCATACTGCCGCCAACCGACCCAAGCGCTGGCGCTCACCGACCACAATCCGCATTCTACTCGCTCGACGCTCCCTCCTGCAAGGTCCGGTAGGGTGACAACTCCCCATCGTCCCGCGACCCCGATGCAACAGCCAACACGAACACCCCTGGAGCGCCCGGAGTAGCCCGGATAGCATCCCAGCCACTGATTCCGGGACGGTGGCAACGGCATGGATCTTTGGACAGCGCTAGGGATGATGGCGATCGGCTCGGCCGCCGGCCTGGTGGGTGGGCTGCTCGGGGTGGGCGGGAGCATCGTGATGATCCCCGCCATGACCGAGCTTCTCGGACCCGATCAACACCTCTACCAAGCCGCGGCGATGATCGTGAACTTGTTCGTGGTCATTCCCGCGGTCTATCAACACGCCCGAGCCAACGCCATCCGATTCGAGGTGGTCCGCTGGATCGTGCCAGCCGGCATGGTTTCGGTCGTCATCGGCGTGGCGGTCAGCGAGCGCCCAATTTTTGCCGGCGAGGGACAACGCTATCTGATGGCCGTATTCGGGCTGTTCTTGTTTTATGTGACCGGCTATCAGGTCTGGAAGCTGTGGTCGCCGGCAAACCCGGGCGAGGTGGTGAGCACTTCAGCACCGTCGCGCCACCCGGCCCGGATCGCGCTTCTGGTGGGGATTCCCACCGGCTTGGTGGCCGGTCTGCTCGGAGTGGGTGGTGGGATCGTCGCGGTACCGTTGCAGGTACGTCTGTTGAAGATTCCGCTGCGTACCGCCATTGCCAATTCCGCAACCACCATCATCGGCATCAGCGCCCTCGGGGCGGTGCTGAAAAACCACGCCCTGGTGACCCATCACGAATTAGCCTTGACCCAATCGTTGCAATTGGCCGGCTTGCTCATCCCCACCGCGATCGTGGGCAGCTACCTGGGCAGTCGCCTCACCCACACCCTCCCGCTGCGCACCGTCCAGGCCGCTTTCATTCTCCTGATGCTAGCCGCCGCTATGCGTATGACCACCCGTGCGCTCTGATAGCAACCCCCCGATCACGAGAAAAAGTAGCCGGACCCCTCTTTCCCCCCTACTCCTTCTTATTCGTGTCGTTCCCTCGACCGG
>JADFPW010000204.1 GCA_022562105.1 Planctomycetota bacterium | reverse complement strand
CCCTTGTCCAGCAACGCCATGGCACGAAGCCGACGCCGCTCCAACTCCTTCGGCGTACCTTTGGGTCTCATACATAACAGCATCGGCACCAGAAGGGTAATTTATTTAACAAATCAAAGGTCAATAGTACTTCGCGTCCGGCAGGATCGGGCAGAAGGGTGTGCGCAGCGAACTCTCGAATCTCGACTCCCTTATTAAAGATGATGTCGGTTTCGAGGCCAGCATCGCTTAGGAAGAGGCCACCAGCTAGTTGGGGAAGTTCGTTTCTGTATTTGCTCATTTGTTCTTTCGCTTCTTCCGGGATTTCCCATTTGTCGCCTCCGAAGCCACGATTCTACCGGGATCTTGACCAATCTCAAAACCGAACGACCATGCGACCGATAATGCCCTTGTTTGAACGCTCACTCTACCCACTTTCCGCTCTTCAGAGTGTTGCGGAAGGCGTTTGCCCGCCACCCGGCGCAGCACCAACCAGCCCCCGGCCGCGATGACCTTACCCCGATACCTGTACCAGTTCTTAAGGTACACTGGTGCCTCCGTATTGACCAGCGGCGGGCGGAGCGGAGCGGATGCAACAATGAGAGGCGACAGATTACCGGCGTTTGAGACGGCAAGAGTTTCGAGAAAAAGATTCGATTCACGCAACGCACCCATTCGACCGTAGGTCTCGCGTCGTTTTTAGGGTGAGGCTCGCGGATGCGTAGACGTAGCACCTCTCCATGCGGTATTGAGCCAAGCGTACTGCATCCTGGGAGAGGCCAGAAAAGGTGTCAGGATGAATTGTTTGACCCCAAATCGGCCATTCGACCATAGAAGGCACGGTGGCGGGTGTCAAGGAAGCCGCCCTCTATCACAGATCGGACAGATCGGGCGCGGACTCGACTGACGAATCTCGGCGGGGAGCTCCTACCGCGGCTCGCAGGTCGGACCAGGCCAGGCGCATTCGGATTCGAGCCCGGGCCAAGTTGGCATCCGTCTCGGTGTAGTCGCGCTGAGCGAGATTCAGTCGCTCCAGGGCGACCTTCCCGGCCGCGTACTCCTGGGTGACGATGCGGCGGTTCTCCAGGGAGACATCCCGATTCGCCCGCTGCACATGCACCTGCTCCTGGGCGTCACGCAAGGCGATGATCGACTGTCGAACATCAGACATCACCTTCAGCCGTTGCCGATGCAGTTGGGCTTCCTTCTCCTGCTGAATGGCCCGGGCACGAGCCAATAGCGAGGTGCGAAACCCGCCGGTATAGAGCGGAAGGTTCATCTCCAAGGCCAACGCCGAAGCCTGGTCTTCTTTCGCGTATTCCATGTTCGAGATTCGGTCCAAACCATACGAGCCGGTGACGCTGAACTCAGGGTAAAACCGACCACGGGCGCTGCGCACGCCTTCCTCGGCGACGGCCAACGCCGTCCGCCTCACCCGCAAGCCGGGATGATTCTCGAGCGCCGACTGAACCCAGACGCTCTCATCATCCTGGGCGGTCAGCTCCGCTTCCGACTCGGGAGTAAGCGGGGACAGGGTCACGTAGTCGGGAAGCACAGCCGTCGGGACAGCCATCAGCTCAGCCAGCAGCGTCCGGCCGGTATCGCGCATGCCGCGGGCCGCGATGACCTGAGCTTGGGCGGCAAAGACCCGCACCTCGAAGTTGAGGACATCGGTCTGGCGCACCTTTCCCGCCTCGAAGCGTTTGCGGGCCAGGTCCAACTGATCCCGGCTGAACGCTTCGTCCGCTTGGGCGATGCGGAGTTGTTCGAGTCCGAGCTGAACGTGGTAGTAGGCCGACTCCACCGCCTGGACGACGAGTCGCTGGACATCGGCGATCGCCGCGACCCCGCCCGTGGCCCGATGGCGGGCCGACATCAGCCTCGCTTCACGGACAAACCCGTCGAACACCTTCCAGCCGAGCACCAGGGACGTGGAATGTTCGCTGAACGAGTTGGTATCCCCCAGGCTGCCCGGTCGATTGCCGAATAGCGTGTCTCGAGTCAGGGCATTGAGCAGCGACTCGGGCGTCAGTTGCAGCCCGGTGTCTGGGATCGTCGTCTGTTGTTGGGTGAAGGGAACGACAAACCGATTGGTGCTGACCGGAACCAGGAACGTGCGAGAGGACTTGTGGTTCAGGGTCAACGACGGAAGAAAGTCGGCTTTTACTTCTTCGATGCGCGCCAGGGCCGCTTCCAGTCGAGCTTGAGCAGCATGCAGATCCGGATTGGCTCGCAAGGCAATGCCCACGGCATCGGCGAGCGTCAATTCGTCGTTCAACTCGATAAGCTCGGACCCGTAGGCCAAGTGACCGTCGGACTCGGCCTGATGCCACCGCCCCGGCTGGGCCTCCGTCGATGCGGACGATGAGTAGTTGCTCCCTCCCATCTCGAGTTGAGCAACGGACGAGGTGGCCGGTGCCCTCATGACCGATCGCTGCACCTCCATCCCACGATTCGCCTCCTGCGAGTGGAGCCGACAGCCCGCCGGGGATAGGAGATAACTCGCCGCCAGCACCGCGGTTCCAAGACCGTATCGTCGGGGCCGTCGCCGATGGGCGATTCCGAAGCCCAATGGCCGAACGGGTTCGTGTGTCGTCATACCCTGCTGGGTGCCATGCTCGCGCTTGCGTGAGCATGTCTGCCTCGTCGACACATGGCCACGCAAGCGTGGCCATGGCACCCCCACTTCAGCGACTAGTCGCATTCTGGTCCCTCGAATCACGTGTGTCGGCCCGCTACGGCACAAACTTGTACCCGATGCTGTGGACCGTGAGTATGTGGCGCGGGTGTTTCGGATCCTTCTCCAGCTTGCGCCGAAGACTGACGATGTGATTGTCCACCGTTCGATCGGCTGGAAAGGCTTCCAGTCCCCAGATCTTGGATAGCAACTCCCGCCGATCCACCGGCTGCTCAGCGTTTTCCACCAGCATCTTGACGATCTCAATCTCGAAATGCCCCAGCCGATAGGTCTCCCCGCCGCGCACCGCCTGGCCGCTTACCAAGTCGATTTCCGTGTCGCCAATGGTCATCATCTTGGACACCCCGGTCCTGGCCCCTGCATGGCGCAGCGACGTCTTGATCCGGGCGAGCAATTCCGCGACCCCGAACGGCTTGGTGATGTAGTCGTCCGCCCCTAGCTCCAGGCCGCGCACCACATCCTCTTCCTGACCCCGGGCGGTCAACATCAGAATGGGAACGGTGAACCCCGCTTCGCGCAGACGTTTGCATACCGCGAACCCATCGAGCTTGGGCATCATCACATCCAGCAGGATCAGGTCGGGGCGCTCCTTCGTAGCCAGCTCGACCGCCGCCTCCCCATCGACGGCTTCCAGGACTTCATACCCTTCCATCTGCAGGTTCTCCCGCAGTCCCATGAGCATGTCCGGTTCGTCTTCGGCTACCAGGATTCTGGTCATCGTGTCGGTCCTCAACTTCTAGGCTCCGGTCCGCGGCGGCGAGTCCTCGCCCAACTGCGAGGCCGCCGGGCCCGGGCCATTCTCCGGTAAGAATATGCGAAACACACTCCCCTTGACCAGTCGGGTCTCGATATCGACGCTCCCGTCGTGTGCGTCGACTACGTGTTTGACCACTGCCAACCCCAGGCCCGCCCCGCGCCGGCGGCGAACCCGATCATCGGAAGCCCGGAAAAACCCGTCAAAAAGGTGCACGCGGTCCTCGGGTCGAATGCCGATCCCCCGGTCGCCGATCGAGATCAAGACGCCATGACGCCCCCGACGGGTCTCGCGTTCCACGGAGATATCGATTTGCTTGTCGTCGTCGGTGTACTTGACGGCGTTGTCTATCAGGTTGAGCACCGTTTGGGCGATGGCATCGGCATCGGCGCTGATCGGCGGCAAGTTGTCCTCGACCGTCAGACCGTGTTCGAATCCCTTTTCGGTCAACTCGTGCTGATACGACTCGTAGGTCTGTCGGACCACCTCGCCGATATCGACCAAGTTGAATCGATAGACCTTTTGCCCCGCCTCGATTCGCGAAAAGTCCAGGATGGTGTCGATCAACTGCGTCAAACGGGTGCTCTCCCGAGTGATGATCCGGTAGTACTCCTGGGCCTTCTCTTCGCTGGTCACCCGCCCCGAAGACAGCATCTCCCCAAACATGCGGATGAGCGACAGCGGAGTCTTGAGCTCGTGGGACACGTCGGCCACGAACGAACCCTTGAGCGCCGAAAGGGCAATCTCCCGCTTGGTCACCCGAACCAGCGCTCCCACCACCACCAGCAAGGCCAGCAACGCCGCCGAACTGGCCACCACGTAGACCACCGACTGAACAATCAACTCCGAACGATGCCGGGCCAGGAACGACGGAGATGGACCCAGGGACCAGAACCGGAACTCCGGCCCGAGCGTCTCGGCCCATGTAGTCCTGGTGGCATCGGTGGGTGCCAAACTGACTCGACGACTGACCGAAGTGATTCGATTGACGAACATCGCTTCCGTCCGATCGAGGTCGAGTGAAGCCATCAGCACGTGAGGCCTGGGGCCGGACCTGCGAAGGATGCGAAAGGCGGTCACCACGTGTTGACCATCGACGCGCTCGTCCGAGATCCCGTCCAAACTGTGCCACGCTGATCGAGAGCCCCAAAAGGGCTGCTTCTGGAATTGACTCAACAGCCGTTCGCCGACGACCGCCAGGACAGCCGATCCGGCATCGTGAGTTCGTGGCGTGGCCGGCGCGATCCCCGGGCGATCCAGGGCGCTACCGTCCCAAATGACCGGCGTGCCCAACCATTCAGGCCAACCTGCACGAAAGTCGGATTCCAGAGCGGAGCCCCGCTCGAACGTCTCCACCACGGGGGCGAATGCCCGGGCACACGACTCTCGAACCGTGCCCAGGAGCTGGTCTACCAAGGCGTTCGCTTCGGGGCGGGGATCGTTGACTCGGAGGGCATACAGCGACCACGTCTGCCGGATGGCCAAGACCAGCCCGAACAGCCATAGCAGCGTAGCCAACAGCACCGCGAAGATCGCCAGGCGCTTCCAGGACAGCGTGGACGGTCCCGAAGATTCGGACATGGAGCCTCCGACGCGCCGCACAGCGTCGCACAGCGTCGCGGGGGGCGGGGCGACGTACTCTACCCAGCTCAGACCTGGCGAGCCTACACGCCCGTAAAGGGCAACAAGGCCATGAACCGCGCTCGCTTGATCGCCATTTTCAAGTCACGCTGCTCCTGAGCGTTTGTCGCCGCACGCTTACGCGACATGAGTTTGGCGCTCGAGCTCAGGAACTTGCGCAGCAACTCTACCTCTTTATAGTCAACGGCAGGCCCCAACCAGTCCTTGCCCGCTCGCTGCGGAAACCGCATGGCCTTGCGGGTGCTCTGCACCTTCTTCTTCCGACTGGGCTTGCCCGGTTGGCCCTGAACCTTACCTCTTGGACCCTTCTGATTCATTGGTTGCTCATCACTCGCTTGAATTCCTCAACGTCCACCGTCTCCGACTCGTCGATCAGCATGACCGGTATTCCGTCGCGAATCGGATACCGCCGCCGCGTCTCCTGGTCGGTCGAGTAGAGCCAGTCGCCCACCTGAACCAACGAGGCATGACTCTGCGGACAAACCAGAATCGCCAGCAATTCTTTGTCAACGTCGGCCAATACACCATCCTCCGCGACCGGCGGCCCCCTCTCAGCCAACGCCGACGCAAGGCAGCCGAGCTGGGGTTGGATTCGTTTCCCCAGCCGCACAGCGGGCATGATAGCGCCGCCGGACCCATCCTGCAACCCGCGGGCCACAGAATCGCACCTCCGGAACGGTCGTGTCGCGCTACTGCGCCGAGCTACGAGCACCACCCTGCATCCCGCCGCCGTTGCCCAACCCCTCCAGGTTGCATTGAATATCGAAAAAATAACGCAACACTGCAATACTTCACCCGGGTGCAAGGTTGGCTTGGGTGGCATGTACGCCCCCGGTGGCGTGTTACCCCCAGCTTCAGCATGGCGATACACCAGTGACCCGCCACCGGCTGTGCTCTCGATTGCCGTCGCCAACGGCGCTCTCTAGAATCCACACTCCTAAACCAAGTACCGCCGTGAGCCCCCGTCAGTCGGGCTTGTTGGGCGCATTCGACGGGCTTGGCGGCGACGCAGACTTGGCGAAAGAACCGTTGACGGGCGGGGGAGTTGAATCGAGATGGCAGAACGCGGTGAACAGGGATCCGACGGCAAGCAGGCGGCGACTGAGGCCGGCAGCGGTGCGGTCCGATTGGACGAGCTGTTCGAGCTCCAGGCCGAACTCAACAAGAGGATCGGGTTCGATGCATCCGCCCTGCGGAAGAAATTCGACGCCCTAGAGGCCGGCCGATGGCTGAACGACTACATCGCCGCCGCCAGCAACGAATTGGAGGAGCTGCGGGACTGCACCTTCTGGAAGCACTGGTGCAGCGAGGCCCGCCAGGGCAAGCGTTTCGCGATCCACGACTTGCAGAACGCCCGGGTCGAGGTGATCGATCTATTGTTCTTCTGGATCTCGCTGGCCCAGTGTCTGGGGTTGGATGCAGCCGACGTGCGCAATCTCTACCTGCAAAAGCTGCAAGTAAACCACGATCGACAAAGCAGCAGCTACTCGATGCAAGCCAAGACCGAATCGGACAACCGCACGATTGTGTTGGATGACTGAGCGGAACATTCGGGCCGTACTCTTTGACCTCGGGGACACGCTTGTCGAGTTCGGAAAGATCGACATGCGTCAGTTCTTGGAGATCGGCAGCCGAAACAGCCACGACTATCTTGTCGAGAAGCACTACCCCGTTCCTCCGTGGTCGCGCTATCGGCGCCGGCTGCGCTTCCGCATCGGCATGGGACTCTTGCGGGTCAAGCTGACACAACGCGAGCCGGACCCGGTCCAGTGGCTGCAGCGATTCCATCGATCCATAGGCGTGATACTGGACGCAGAGGCGGCCCTGGAGTTGAGCTTTCGATTGTTCGATCCCATTCGCCGAGCGGGCGTTGTTCCTGACGGCACGCTCCAAACGCTGAGCACGCTATCCAGATCCGGCTACTCGTTGGCTCTGATCTCCAACACGTTTGCACCGGGCTTGGTGCATGACGCCCAACTGGCCGAGGCCAACCTGCTCGAATGGCTGCCCCTGCGCTTCTATTCGTGTGAAATGGGGTATCGCAAGCCGCATCGGCGTATCTTCGAGGCGGTCATGCGGCGCATGGGCGTCCGCCCGTCGCAAGCGGTCATCGTCGGTGATCGGATGGACACCGACATCAAGGGCGGTCGACGGGCCGGCCTGACCACCATCCTCAAAGCGCCGAGCGGTCTTCGACCGCGTGGCCGACATCAACCCGACCACGTGATACGTCGCCTGACCGAATTGCCCGCGTTGTTGAGCAAGATCCAGCCGTGATTCCACGTGACTTGCAGCCGGATCGCCTGCTCTCCGCTTATGCCTCCGGTATTTTTCCCATGGCCATGGAGGACGACGAGCTGGGCTGGTTCGCCCCCGATCCGCGGGCCATCATTCCGCTGGACGCGTTCCGGGTCACGCGCAGCCTGCGCCAGGTCTGCCGCAAACCCGTCTTCGACATTACGGTGGACAAGAGTTTCGAGGCGGTCATCGCCGCCTGCGCCCAGCGCGACGAGGAGACATGGATTTCGGCTGAGATCGTCGATGCCTACACCGAGTTACACAGGCTCGGGTTCGCTCACAGCGTCGAATCGTGGTGCGCCGGCGAGCTGGTGGGGGGATTGTACGGTGTGGCGTTGCGCGGCGTTTTCTGCGGCGAATCCATGTTCCACCGCCAGACCGACGCCTCCAAGGTAGCCATGGTCTACCTCGTCGAACGCCTGCGAGAGCGCGGCTACCAACTGCTCGACGTCCAGTTCATGACCGACCACCTCCGCCGATTCGGAGCGGTCGAGATCCCGCGAAGCGAATACGAGAAACGCTTGTCGAAGGCGCTGGAAGTCGAGGTTACGTTCACGGACTGAATCGAATAGTTGACGGTTGCCCCTTAGGGGCTCGCGAAAATGGCCCAGTCCCGAGCAGGCGCAATCCGGTTGACCCTAGGCCAGCCCCGAGGGAGAATCGCTATCCGCTGGGGGCGGTCCCCGGCCCGCCGGGAGAATCAGAATGGCGTTTGCTTTTTCG
>JADFPW010000203.1 GCA_022562105.1 Planctomycetota bacterium | reverse complement strand
GAAGCGATCACCCGGAGAGGTCGCCGTCATAGGCTCGCCGCGCGGCACCAACGATGATAACTACGTGGCCGGCAAGCTGGCCCGCGCAGTTCTTGGTACCAACAATGTCGATAGCGCCCTGAACCTGCACCCGGAGCTTACCGAGGGCCTTCTGGAGACGGTGGGCTACGCGGCGGCGACGAACTCTATCTGGGGACTGGAGAAGGCGAAGTGCGTACTGATCCTGTCCGGCAACCCGACTGAGGAGCAGAACGTGCTGGCCGTGCCGCCCGACCGGGCACCACGCCCCGGCACGGCAATGCCGGGGTTTTCGAAGCTGGGATCCCCCTCACCCCGGCATTGCGATGCCGGGGCGTGGTGGCGCGTTATCGACTCCTTCGTGGACCTTCAATAATATGCGGTCCGGGTCGATAGGGCTCGCGCTCCAACCCACCACCTTCGCTGGCCCGTAGAATTGCCTCTCCAGCGGTTTGTCCCGGTTGTGCGGTGAATTCACCCAGCAACAGCACCTCCGAGTCCCACCCCCACCCGAGAAGGACGTTGAAGAGCTGTTTCTTCGCATGGATGCGGAAGCGACCGTGCAAGATGCCGTCGTCTCGCCACACACTGACCACGCCGAACAGCGAAGCGAACCGCTCATGCGAGCCTTGACCGTGGGTGATCGCTCGTAACGTCCGGCGGGTGACCGCATAGTCGCGAGCCTGGCCCGCCGGCACGCCGGGCAACTCTAACGACAGTTGCAGCGATTCTCTGAGTCCCCCGGATCCGGTGTCCGACGACAGCGGCCCGGCCGAGAGGGCGACGCACAACAACCCCTGTTCGTCGACCCAGTGGTAACCCTTGCTCAGTTCATGTTCGTCAATTAGCGGCAGAACCGCGCTGATCGTCTTGGCCCCGAGTTGGATTACGTGAACCCGCGACGCTGATCCGCACCCGAGGGCGACCATGGAGACGAGCACACAACTCAGCGCAGGTGCAATCATCGTTCGGGGAAGACCCGTTCGGCAAGCGGTAAACAGCGCGACGCATCTCATGGCAGCGGATATTGATCGCACATGGCCATGACTTCCCGTTTGACCGCCTCGACGGTGGCCGCCTCACCGCCGGAGCGAAGTACCCGGTCGATCAGTTGGGCGATGGTGCGCATGCAATCTTCGTCCAGGCCGCGCGTGGTCAGCGCCGGCGTGCCGATGCGCAACCCGCTGGTCTCCATCGGCTTGCGCTTGTCGAAGGGGATCATGTTCTTGTTGACCACGATGTTGGCCAAGCCCAGCCAGTCCTCCGCCATCCGTCCGGTGACCTCGGGGTAATTGGACCGAAGATCGACCAGCATCAGGTGAGTATCGGTCCCTCCGGAGACCATTCGATTTCCCGCCGCCGTCATCGCGTCGGCCAGGGCCCTGGCGTTGTCCAGAATCCGCTGCTGATAGATCTTGAACTCCGGTTTCAGTGCTTCTCCAAAAGCCACCGCTTTGCCGGCGACGCAGTGCATCAGCGGCCCGCCCTGACTGCCGGGAAAGATGCGTGAGTCGATTTTCTTGGCGAAGTCCGCCTTGCACATGATCAGCCCGCCGCGCGGGCCTCGAAGCGTCTTGTGGGTGGTGCTGGTCACGAAGTCGGCGCTGGGCACCGGGCTGGGGTGGAGGCCTACGGCGACCATGCCGGCGATGTGGGCGATGTCAGCCATGTGTACGGCATCCACCTCAGCGGCGATCTCACTGAACGTCTCGAAGTCCAGTGTTCGGGGGTAGGCCGACGCGCCGGAGATGATCAGCTTGGGCTTGTGCTCGCGGGCGAGCTTGCGCAAAACGGAAAAGTCGATCTGTTCGGTCTCGGCATCCACACCGTACCCCACGATGTGGTAGAGCAAACCGCTCATATTGACCTTCAACCCGTGGGACAGGTGGCCGCCATGGGCGAGGTCAAGTGACAGGATAGTGTCACCCGGTTGCAGGACGGCCAGGTATACCGCCGCGTTGGCCTGGCTGCCCGAGTGGGGTTGCACGTTGACGTGATCACAGTGGAACAACTGCCGGGCGCGCGAGCGGGCCAACTCCTCGATGGCGTCCATGTTCTGGCATCCGCCGTAGTAGCGGCGCCCCGGATAGCCTTCGGCATACTTGTTGGTGAACACCGAGCCGACGACTTCGCGCACCGCCCGGGAGACATGGTTTTCCGAGGCGATCAGCTCCAAGGTCTCGTGCTGCCGCTGCTCCTCCGCCTGAAGAATGGGCCAGACCTCAGGATCAGCCGCCGCGACCGCCGAGGCGGCTTGGTTGGTCATATGCGTCATGGAACCTCCACAGCGTCATCTACCGTGTCACGCCGACGAAGCACCCTATCGGCGTGCCACGGGGGAATCAAACGGTCGGAGTGGGAACCCCGGTGATCACCCCAGTCAACTTCAAGGGCGCGCACGTCCGCAACGGCCGGAATTCTTGACAATTTCCAGCCCGGTGTTGACAATGCGTCCGTGGGTATCAGCCATGAGTCCTGACGTTATTACCGTTGATCGAGGCGCCGACCACTCCGAGGCCGTCCGCCGCGCTGCCGGCGTCTTGGCCGATGGCGGCGTGGTGGCGTTTCCCACTGAAACCCTCTACGGCGTGGGTGTGCGAGCTGACCTCCCCGACGCGCTAGAAAAGCTGCGCCGTGGCAAACAACGTAGCGCAGACAAACCGTTCACCGTGCATCTCGGCCGGCGTAGCGATGTGGAACGATACGTGCCCCCGCTCAGCGGAATGGCCCGCCGCCTGATCGAAAAGGGCTGGCCCGGTCCGCTGACACTGGTGTTCACCGGAATCGACCCGTCGTCGACCCCGGTCGTCAAGCAGATCGGCGAGCGAATCGCGCCGGCCTTGTACCACGACGGGTCCATCGGGCTGCGTTGTCCGGATGACGAGGTGGCCCGGGCGCTGCTTTCTGAGGTGAGCGAACCCGTGGTGGCGGCCAGCGCCAATGTGGCCGGCGGCCGACCGGCTCGCACGGCGGACGAGGTCGCCGGCGCCCTCAAGGACTCGGTCGACCTGATCCTGGATGGTGGACGTGTCCGATACGCCAAGCCCTCCACCGTGGTTCGACTCAACGGGGTGGGCTACTCGATCTTGCGACCGGGGGTCTACGATGAACGCACGCTCCGGCGGCTGGTGACAGTCAACATTCTGCTGGTATGCACGGGGAACACCTGCCGAAGTCCCATGGCGGCTGCGGTCACCAGGCATATGTTGGCCGAGAGGCTCGACTGCCGACCGGATCAGTTGGCCGATCGTGGCGTGGTCGTCAATTCCGCCGGTACCATGGCCGGTAGGGGTGGCCGGGCAACTCGCGAAGCCGTCGAGGTGCTGCGCCGCCGGGAGCTGGATCTGTCATCGCACCGTTCCACGCGCCTGAGTGTCGAACTGATTAACGGCGCCGACTACATTTTCGCCATGACCCAAGCCCACGTGAATGCGGTCACCGATCTGGTGCCGTCGGCCCGGGCGCGGGTCGGCACGCTGATACCGGGTGAGGACATTGACGACCCCATCGGGGGGACGGATCAGATCTACCAGCGCTGTCTGGTGCAAATCGAAGGGGCGTTGAAGACACGTCTGGACGAGGTGGAGATATGAAAGTCGCGCTCTCATCCGATCATCGAGGCTTCGGAGCCAAGTCCAAGCTCAAGGCCGTGCTAACCAAGGCTAACCACTCGATCCACGACTTCGGTTGCGATAGCAGCAAGAGCTGTGACTACCCCGACCTCGCCATTCCAGCCGCTCAGGGGGTGTCGTCCGGAGAGTTTGACACGGCCATCCTGTTCTGCGGTACCGGAATCGGCATGTCCATCTCGGCCAACAAGGTGAGCGGGATTCGAGCCGCCGTCTGTCATGACGAGGTCACCGTGGAGCTGGCCCGCAAGCACAACGATGCCAACGTCCTTTGCCTGCCGGCCGATTTGGTCCACGAAGAACAGCTCCTGCGGATGGTCGAGATCTGGCTGCGGACCGAGTTCGAAGGCGGGCGCCACGCCCGCCGCGTAGGCAAGATAGCAGACTACGAAAATGCCGCCTGCACCTCCCAAGAGGCCGCCGGATAGGCCCCCTTCTCGCCGGTACGGGGCTCAATACCCGGGAGGATCGTTGAAGGCCCGCTCCTCGGGCTGCCGATGGATCCGGCAGGATTCGTCAAATGCAGCTTGCCGTTCTGACCAGTACCGAAACGCGTCATCGCTACTTCGCCAATGCCCTACGCCGGGCGTTCACCGTCGTGGCCGTGGGGTATCAGGAAACTGGATACCATCCAGCCAAGACGAACCAGGTCGCGCTCGACGAACGGACGGCTGAACTCGTCAGGCACCACTTTGGCGAGCGCGTCCGTCAAGAGACGATTTACTTCGGCGCCGACGCAGAACGCCTGATCGACGGACAGGATCTTTCCATTCGCTCCCTGACACCGGCCACGCTCAACACCGGCGCCACGGTCGAGTGGCTTCGTGCTCGGAGGGTCGATGCGATCGCGGTCTTCGGCACGGGCTTGATCAAGGCCCCGATCCTCGAGGCCTTCGCCGGCCGCATCATCAACATGCATCTGGGCCTGTCGCCGTACTACCGCGGCACGGCCACGAACTTCTATCCCCTGCTAAACGGCGAGCCGGAGTATGTCGGAGCGACGATCCACCTGATCGACGCCGGCATCGATAGCGGCCCGATCGTTCATCATGCCCGCCCGGACATCACCGCAGACGACATGCCCCATACGGTCGGGTGTAAGGCGATCGCGGTAGGAATCGAAAAGATGATCCAATCGCTGAGCGAGCTTCACCACGATCGACTGACCACCACTCCGCAATGGGACGTGCCCGACGCGAAGCTCTACCAGCGTCGTGACTACCACCCTTCGCAGGTGGTCGAACTCTATGATCGAATCGAGGGTGGCTTGTTTCGGGACTACCCAGCCCGCAAGCACCGAGTCGCCAGCGCCATGCGCCTGATCGACTAGTGTTCTGTGATGCATCAGACGATGGGTGCCACTGGTGGCTTGTCCACCAGTGCTTAAGGCGCGCGCCGGAACACTGGTGGACAAGCCACCAGTGGCACCCTCCGGCGTGCTATCCGACGCCGAGCAACTCGACATCGAATATCAACGTGGCGTTTGGAGGAATCGCCCCGCCGGCCCCCTGGGCTCCATATCCGAGATCGGAGGGGATGATCAGCTTGCGCTTGCCACCGACCTTCATGCCGGCGACGCCTTCATCCCAGCCTCGGATCACCCGTCCATCCCCGAGAGGGAAGGAGAATGGGTCGCCCCGATCCACCGAGGAGTCGAACTTGGAGCCGTCTGATTCGAGCCAGCCGGTGTAGTGAACCTTGACGTCCTTGCCTGCCACGGCCTCGTCACCATCGCCTTCGGTCAGTTCCAGGTAGCGCAACCCGCTGGCGGTAGTCGTGGTTTTGTCGTCGTTGCTCATCTATTGCTCCAGGCGTTCCGTACGACCTCGGCTCGGGTCGCAGGCTCGTTCAAATCCAGTTTCATTCGACACTCATCAGCTCGATATCGAAGACCAGTGTTGAATTCGCCGGAATATTACGCTTGTTCCGCGCCCCATAGGCGAGGTCCGGCGGAATGATCAGCTTGCGCTGGCCGCCAACTTTCATGCCGGCCATCCCCTCGTCCCAGCCTTTTATCACTTGGCCGGTGCCCAGGACGAAGCTGAACGGCCTTCCGCGATCGTATGAGGCGTCGAATTTCTTGCCGGTGGCAGCCACCCAGCCCCGGTAGTGGGCAGAGATTTTCTTGCCGGCGACGGCTTCTTCTCCGTCGCCCATGGTCATGTCGAGGTACATGAGCCCGCTTTCCGTCGTGATGGCCTCGCTCTTGGCTTGCTCGAGCTGGGCGACGAATTCGGCTACGGCGGCCTCTTCAGCCTCCTGGGCCAGACGCTCCTGCTCGGCCTTGGCTTCATCCATTTCACGCCGGATCTCGGTAGCGGCCTCGGCCAGTTTGGCACCCTCCTCATCGCTGACCCGCTCGGCTTTTTCGATGAGGACCGTATCGACGGGGAAGCTTCCTTTGACTGGGGTGATGCGAATCTTTTCAACGGTATCGAAGCCGTCGATGACCCGCCCGAAGACGCAGTAGCCCCATTTCCGGGGGGAATTGTCGGTCGCGGCGGCGTGATTCAGCTTCGTATTGTCCACCACGTTGATGAAAAACTGGCTGGTGGCCGAGTGCGGATCATTAGTTCGGGCCATGGCGATGGTGAACGGGTCGTTGGTCAGCCCATTGTCCGCCTCATTGCGAATGGCATCCTTCACCTCCTTCTTCGACTTGTCCGGTAGCAAACCGCCGCCTTGGATCATGAAGTTAGAGATGATTCGGTGGAAGGTGGTTCCTTCGTAGAACCCGTCGTCTACATAGCCGAGAAAGTTCTCGGTGGTGATCGGAGCCTTCACCTCATCGAGTTCCAAAACGATCGGACCGAGCGAGGTGTCCAATCGCACGTACTTGGCGGCGTGGACGGCCGAAACCCCGCCACTCATCAGGGCCAACGCCACCACCAGCATGCCACGAGAAACGGTGAACGGAGCGTGTTCGTGCATTTGATTCCATCCCAAAGGTGTTGTCATTTCCCGGCCCACATCCAGTGGGTCCGGTGCGATTCTCTCGGCGGGGAGCATAGACGATCTCCCGAAACATCGCCAGCCGGCTCACCTACCCGACGCCCACACGTTACCGCGGCGCCACCTGCACGCCCCAAGCCCCGGGATCGCAATCCAGGGGTCGGCGAATCGATCGATCCGGCGGAGGGTATCGACACCCGTCTAGGTTGACGATACGAAATGATGATGAACGACGCGAAACGAAGAGCCGCAGACCGGATGCCCGGTCGCATGGTGGATCCCCGCAGACGCCTGTTGCAGCGCCATCCCGACAATCCGCTGCTCACCGCGGTGGATTGGCCGTACTTTGTCAACACCGTATTCAACGCCGCCGCCGTCCGCTTGGCGTCCGGCGAGACGCTGCTGTTGTGTCGGGTCGAGGACTGCTCCGGTCTGTCACACTTTTGCGTAGCCCGTTCCGCCGACGGGGTGACCGATTGGAAGATCGATCCGCAGCCCACGCTCGAAGCCGATGTGGCCAACTACCCCGAGGAGCGATGGGGCATCGAAGATCCGCGAATCGTCTGGATGCCCGAGCTGGCCAAGTACTCGGTGGCCTACACCTGCTACTCCAAGCGAGGGCCGGCGGTCTCCCTCGCCCTGACCGAGGATTTCCGAACGTTCGAGCGATTGGGCATCGTCATGCAACCGGAGGACAAGGACGCCGCCCTGCTGCCGCGGCGAATCAAGGATCGTTGGGTGATGATCCATCGACCGGTGCCCAAAGCCGCCCGGGCCCACATCTGGATGTCGTTCTCGCCGGATCTGAAACACTGGGGCGATCACACCGTCGTGGTGGAGGCCCGGAACGGAGCCTGGTGGGATGCCAACAAGATCGGCCTGTCGCCCCCGTTGATCGAAACGCCGGAAGGGTGGCTGATGATGTACCATGGAGCCAAGCAGACGCCCGCCGGCTGTCTCTATCGGCTGGGCCTGGCCCTGTTGGACCTCGAGGATCCGACGACGTGCCTTCTGCGCGGCGACAAATGGATCTTCGGCCCCGAGTGCGACTACGAGCGTACCGGCGACGTCAGCGACGTCGTATTTCCGTGCGGGTACACCATCGCCGACGACGGTGATACGGTGAACCTCTACTACGGCGCCGCCGACACCTCCATCGCCCTAGCGACCGGGAGCGTCAGCGAGATGCTGAGCTGGCTGAAGGAAAACAGTCACCCCGGTGGAATGGCCGACGACAGCTAGCAACCCGTAGCGGCCGGCGCCTCGCCGGCCGTAGCATCGCGGTTGGCTGGCCCGCGGCGAGGGCGTCCGACCCACGAATCGGCTGCGATCACGTCCTCAACAGCCTGCCTGCACGCATGCCAACCCAAACCAAGCGCCTGGCGACCGCCCGTCCGCCGAGCGGTCGTCCCTGCTTGGCGTAGATTGCACCGGAACCGCTGGCAGGCCTAGCCCGCATATTTCATGAGGCGACGTGAGCGTTGCCAGTCGGTGTAGTGTGCGACGATCGTCGGATTGGCGGTATGGTCCACCGTGGTCGGCGCAGAAAGCCCCCTTTCCCCCACGGCGATT
>JADFPW010000202.1 GCA_022562105.1 Planctomycetota bacterium | reverse complement strand
GTCCCAGTAGGAACCCGCTACAATCGCTTCGGGCACCTCGACCACGCTTCCACGGTAGGTCGAGATCGGTGGGGCCTCCATCGGATACAGAATGCCCGAGTCATCCGTCTGCACCAGCACCTGGAAACTGTCGGACCGGATGCTGTGCGGCTGCAATTCCAACGTCCACGTTTGATCATCGATCTGAACCGTGGTGGTCAGTCGCCCGTCTGCGCCGTGCTCGATCACCAGCGATTGAACGCTGAATGTGCTCAGGGTTGGGGTCGAGCCGACGACCGGGCCGGGCGTTTCTTGCTGCTCGGCCCTAGCCGAATCGAAACCCGCCGCCACGACCCATGCACAGGCGGCGAACAGCCGCAGTAGACTCCACGAGACGAAACAACGTTGCTTTGCCAACATTACACCATGCTTTCCATTAGCCAGAACTCGAAAAAGGAATCGCCTGCCCAACGCGTCGTCCGCTTCGCCGCCGCAGTCCATGCGCGCTGCAAAGCTTCAACGGGCGCCGAGTCCGGAACCCAGCATTCCGCTCATGGCAGGGTGGATAGGTTGGAGACGCTCCCGATGGACTCCGCGGCGCCGTGCTCAGCCGATCCATGACGGCCGATAGACAATGCCGTTGATTGCTTCCCCCCCGTCCTCCCGACGCGTGCGTGCTGCTCACAACACCCAGAAGCGCCGGTCTCATCGTCGCGGCATCCCCAAGCGTCTGCGGCCAGTCACGCATCGTCTCGGGAGACACGGCATCGACGCTCCGATCGTACCACCCCCGCTACCTATGATTCTCGCAGCTATGGCCTGGATTCTCAAGTCCCAGGCCGCAGAAAATACTGGGAGTGGGTGAAAACGGGGCGCCGTTCGGCAGGTATCGGACGTGGGTGCGTCCAAATTGCATCCAGAATTGATTTTTTAGCCAGGAGCGGGTTCAGGCGTAACGGCCCGCTTTTCGTCCGATATGCCGCCGTAACGCCTGGTGGCGCGGTCTACGGGCCGTGCGCAGGATCGGGATTGGCCGCCTGAGGAACCATAGAATCCTCGTTTGGCGCGGGAGTGCGTGGCAACAAATGCAGTGTCAAGTCTGCCTGATAACGATCACGTGGGGTTGGGTATACTCGATAGGTGGCGAACGCCATGGGGCGCAGGGCTGCTCGTAGCCGCTCGAATGGATTGCCGTCTGTTCGGCCTGCAAGCGATGGTGTCGATGCCCTCGGCGCCGGTTCCACGATTACGTCAAGAACGGTTTGATCGCGTTCAACGCGCACGACCACTACCGCGGGAAGCGCTTCCGACGTCAGCGCCTCGTCCAACGACTGGGCTGGTTGGTCCAATGACAAGACTCGTCCCTGAACGCCGACGATGCGATCCCCGGTTCGGAGTCGGCCTCGTGAGGGACCGTCGGCAGCTACCACGAGGACGTCGAGGGCGCCGGCTCGATCAGCCGGTGCCACCTGAATGCCAAGGTGCTCGACCGTCGGATTGCTCGGGGGCGGCGAAGACACTGGTGGGCTAGCCACCAGTGGCACGTCGTCCGGGTTTGGCGGCTCGACCAGCGCTGCGGATCGATGGTCCATTGCACTGGCCATCCATTCCCCGAGCATGTGTGAGGCCAACGCCGGTTGGGCAAAGGCCAAGACGACGACGCCGGGCTCCCAGGTTCCACCGGCGGTCAACGGCTTCAACCGCTGCAGCGAGGGGGCGACTCCGTTTCGGGCATCCAGTATCTGGCGCAGTTGCCCTTGATGGGTGGAGAAGACGATTCCCTCCTCGACCGCCGAAAAGCAGGGTTGCATGGTTCCCCACAGTGAGCCGATCCACGATCGCACAGCCGAGTCGCTGGGTCGGTTGGTCGCCTCTACCTGGCATATCTCGTGTCCAAGGTGGTCGATGAGGCGAATGGTCGGGGCCGCCGCGTCAGGTTCGGACTCATCGTCCAAAGGTTCGCCGAGTTCGATCAGGATGTCGCGCAGCTCGGCATAGGTGGCGGATGGATCAGCCGTCTCCAACATCAGGGACAGCGACGGCGATGGATGGGCGCTCAGTTCGTCCGGGCCGAACACCACCGTCATGCGCGACCCGAGGGCTCGAACCAGGCGGGCCATCCAATCGTCGAGCACCCGATCGAGCTGAGGATGTTGGCCGGGACGGATCCCCAGAATGCGCCGCCAGAATCCGATCCCTCCAGCGGTGACCATTCGTCCAGCGCTACGCTGGTCGTGGGAACTCGACCACGCCAGCAACGTACCCTGTGGAAGGCGGCGCTGAACACTTACATCCACCTGGGGGCGAGATTCGCGCCGACGCGGGCGAACCAGTTGGCTTCGCAATACCACGGTGGCTCGATCGTTGTCCAGATGCAAGGCGGCTGAACCACGGGCGAGTGCAGCGAGCGGAGTTCTCAACAGAGTGGGGAGGTGTCCGGGCGACGGAGCCGGCTTCTCGAAATAGAGCAGCGCCGCATGTCCCGGCCCAACGAGAGAAACCTCGCTGCGAAATGCATCGCTGCCCCCCAGCGATGGGCGGTCCGCATGGTTGAGAAGGCCCACCACGTCATTAAATAGCGAGCCGGCGCCGGACTTGATCGATAGGACTGCGTGATCCCGGGCCTCGGCGATCCACAAACCGGAGTTCGTCCTGCGAACGAGCACGTGGCCTCGGCGCCGGGTCTGCGAAACGTGGGCCGGATCAAGCAGCGACAGAAGCCCGTTGTCGCTTTCGATGCGAACCAGTACCACACCGTCCGCAAAGCTCCCCCAATCGGCGGCGGCCAGCGCCACCTGCGTTCCGAACAGATCACCCAGCGTATTCTCGGCGTTGAGTCCCAATACGTCGGCGACCAGGGTGTTCCAGTCGGACGTGCCGCCGCGCGTTGGGTCGTCGGCGTTGGCAGCACTGTTAGCCTCGCTCGGGGAAGACCACCCCACGTCCTCGCCGGCTGCTTGTACGATCTTCCATAGGCCCACCAGTTGCGCTCGTCGCACCGGATCGGACAGGCCGTCCAGTTGGAGGTAGATCCTAGCCGTCGGCGGAACCAGGTCGGCCAACGACGGCGGTGGCGTGACCTCCTGAGCACCGCAACGCCCGCCTGGCTTGGCGATGGTGAGCAGCAACGTGAGCAGGAGTACCAGACGAGACATGGCTGGTGGTATCGTCCGTCGTGTGCCGAGTATCGGTGGGAATGTCGGCGGTCTCGGCCCGAGCCTTACGCGACCGCAAACTCTAGTTCTCGAACTCGCCGTCATGCTGGACTGATAGGCTACCGTCATCGTCGCCAGACAATTCGGGTTCGAGGCCGAACTCGTCAAGCAGTTGCATGATCGTCTTGTCGGTCCAAACCTTCAGGTCCAAGACGCCTTGACTGGAATCCGATACCCCCTCTTGCACTCTCTGGACGATGTCATCCGCCTGGGCAGGTGTTTGGAGGTCGGCCTTCGTAGCGTCTACGTCAGAAGCTTCGACGTTCGAGTCTTCGCTGATTTCCTCGAAACTACCGGCGATCCGTTCGCCCGGCCCGGTCAGGAGATTGAACATCAGCGCTAATACGGCAGCCGCAGCCAGCCCTCCGCCGGCCCACAGCACCACCTTGCGAAAACGTAGGAACGAGGCGGACGGCTGTTCATCGATACAGGCCAACAGCCGGTCCGAAAAACCGTCAGAGAGCGTTGGCCCGTCGGAATCGACACGGATCACGTGGCCGGCGACTTCCATCAGGGCCAGCTCACGTCGGCACGCCGCGCACGCCACGCGATGGGCGGCCAACTCGGTGCCCAGCGATCCGGACAGCTCGCCGTCCAAGTAGACGTCGAAGAGGTTTCTGGCTTGGTTGCAGGTCATCTCGCTCATTTCTACCCCGCAAGCTCCGTCAGGATGCGAAGCCGACCCGAATCCCTGGCTAGCGCCGGTTCCAATATCTCTTTGAGCCGAGCTCGCGCCCGATGGAGATGGCTCTTGACCGTAGCCACCGGAAGCTGAAGCACCTCGGAAATCTGCAAACAACTCTGCTGCTCGCGATAGAAAAGTACGATCGCCGCTCGTTGGGCGGCGGTCAATCCGTCAACGGCAGACCAAACCGTACGCTTCAGGTACGCCGCCTCCTCGCTCTGGGCGACGCGATGCTCGACATCCTCGCCTTGGTCAGGAATCGCCGTGAAGTCCACGTCGCCGGTCAACGGATGCTTCCGCCGCATGCCATTCAAGGAGAGACGGTATGCAATGGTGAACAACCAGGTACTGAAACGGTATTCCGGATTGAAGGTCGTTAGTGAACTGAACGCCTTGAGGAACGCGTCCTGACAGACCTCCTCGGCATCGTGATGATTACGGACCACCCGCCGAACGAAGTGGAACAACCGATCCTTGTGGCTGTCGATGAGGGCGCGCAGCGCGTCACGATCACCCTTCTTGGCGCGGGCGATACAATCGCGCTCCTCGGCGCGGCTCATTCCCAGCTGGTCGGCCGGTTCGGTTTCTGCCACGTCACACTCCGTTGGTCTTCACGCCATTATACCCTATCGAGCCTTGGCTGTTGCAATCTTTGGCCTCATTCCTAGAATCTTCCGGCCGGTCGGCAGTGGGCACGGCCTCGGCTTGCGGATCGTCCCAGGGCTCTGCCCGATCAAGATAATCATACATGACTGCCAAGAAACAAGCCAAAGCGCCACACATTCGCAACAAGAAGGCCCTCCACCACTATGTGATACTTGAAAAATTAGAGTGTGGCTTATGTTTGCAGGGAACTGAGGTGAAGAGTGTTCGGGAGGGGCAGGCCTCTTTGGATGAGGCGTTTGCTCGTATGCGCGGTAGCGATTTGTGGCTGTTGGGGGCTCACATTGCCCCGTACGTTCACGGGAACGTAGCCAACCATGACCCATTGCGTCCGCGCAAGCTGCTCCTGCATCGCCACGAGATCACCAAACTAAGCGCCAAGGTGGCCCAGCAGGGGCTGACGCTTGTGCCGCTCGATCTCTACTTCAACGATCGTGGGTTGGCCAAGGTGACGCTGGCGTTGGTGAAGGGCAAGACGCATGGTGACAAGCGTCAAAGCATGAAAGCCCGCGACGACCGCCGCGAGATGGAGCGAGCCATGAGCCGACGCCGCTAACCGGCCGTTGCAGACCGGGAGCGAGTACTTCTGGCGAGCTGAGGGATGGCCACAAGACACCGGCCCCAAACTCTCGCGTCAAAGAAATAGGCATAGTGTCCCCCGATTCCATCCACGTTCACATCGGCGTCATCCCACCCTGGATCTCCGGTACCGACTGGACAGCCGAATCGAGCCAATACGAAACCGCCATCGAGCGGATCGACCTGCCCGTCGCCCGTGGCATCGCCCTCTCAGATCTCGCCGGTGAGGCCCTCGATTTTCGAAATCAGCTCGTTGAAGTTGGCCTGCTGGACCCGATCGAGTTCGCCTAAGAGTAGGTTTGCGATTTCGAACGGATCGAGAGTCAGATTGTAGAACTCGGCCGGGTGCGTCGTGAAGCGAATCAGCTTGAAACCCTGTGTGTTGCGAATCGTCTGGCCATGGTGGTAGCAGGAGCGGTTACCGAACAATTCTGCGTAGACAAATAACCTCGGGTCGAAAGGTCTTTCCTGGAGTACGGGAAGCACGCTACGTGAATCAATTACGGTGCGGGGTGGGACGCTTGCTTCCACGTCAACGCCCATCATTTCCAAGGCTGTGGCGAACAGGTCGGTGGTGTGGACCAAGATTCCAGACTCACTGCCCGGCGATGCCACCTGTGGACCGCTGATGATCAGCGGGACGTTGATTCCGCCCTCGTAGAGCGTGCCCTTGGCGCGACGAGGGTTGAAGGGAGGCTGAACCGCTCCACTTGACGTACCGTTGTCGCCCAGAAAGATGACGTTCGTGTTTTCGAAGACGTCTTGCGGGATTGAGTCGAACAGGCGGGCGACTTCGTTATCCATGGCTTCGACCATGGCCTGAAAGAGCTCCAACGGCGTGCGCTCGCCGGATAAGTCGTAACTATGTAACTCGTCGGGTGGTGCATGCCACGGAGTATGCGGCGCGTTGAAGGCCAACCACATGAACCAGGGACTCTGCCCTCGGTCATTGATCCACTCGATGGCCTCATTGACGTTGTCCGTGGTGGCGTACTCCTGCACCTTGGCCATCTCGCCATTTTCGGTCTTGGGCCAGTCAAAATAACTGTGCCTTGTCAGGTTCCTCAGCGTACCGGAGAAATGGGCGTATCCCGAGAGGTTGGGCCCGTCAACGCCACCTTCCAAGCGACCGGTGAGGTGCCATTTGCCGATGGCTGCATGGCTGTAGCCCAAGAGCGGGTTCAGATCGAGCACCTCGGGGATAATAGTCTCTGAAAACTGGAGACTGTTGGTGCCGCCGGGCAACACTATACTCCCGACACCGGTGCGAAAGCTATGGCGACCCGTTTGAATCGTGGCACGCGTCGTTGAACACATGGGATTGGACCAGGCGTTACGGAATAAGACGCCTGTGTCGGCCAGCATGTCGATGGTGGGCGTGGGCGGGAAAGAGGAACCTTCGCCGTAGCATTCGAGCACGTCAACGCCGAGATCGTCGGCCACGATAATGAGGACGTTTTCGCGCTGGGACTTGACAGGCGGCGCTCCCGGGCCAACTCCGCCAAAGATGACCCACGCTCCAAAGACGCAAAGGAGCAACGCTCCAAAGACAAGTCCGTTCCGAGTTGCTCGTCTCATAATACGCCGCCGCCTGGCCGCGTTCGCGCCCCCGGTGATTCGAGTGTCTTACGTCGGTGCATCTTGAGTCTCCACCCGATCCTATCAGACGACCCGACCAGCACCATTCCGACGTGAACTGTCCGCGTCATCGCAAATTCTCCGCCTCACTTGGCTGGGCATTGGACAATCCCCGATGAGTGCCATTCTACTATTCCGCCTCCTCAAAGTCCCTGAATCTGGCACTTGCGGGCTAGAACGGGCCGCAGACTGAGTTGATGTGCCGACTCTGGCACACCTGCGTAGCCTCCATAATCGGAATCGGGGGACACCATACCTGGCTCCGAATCGGGGGACACGAATCGGACGACACCATGCCTATTTCCCAAGCCCGCGGTTTGGATGCGGGTGTTTGGGCTTGCGTCCTGGCGGACGCGGTCGCAGTACTCGATCCAGGTGCCTTTCGAGATCAGCCTGAAACTCTTGAATCACAGGGGAAACATACACGAATCATGCCATTACCATCAAGCCATCTGGGGAAACCGGCCTTCGAATCCAGCTCGCCCAATGTCCGGCGGTTTCTCTCGAGCGATGGACTGTCCCGGCGCGCCGGGACGCGGATTCCCGAACATTGCGAACACCCGGACCATGCATCTCGTCGATCAGCCCGGGATCTCATCGATCA
The DNA here is from genome assembly GCA_022562105.1 of Planctomycetota bacterium. Lineage (GTDB taxonomy): Bacteria > Planctomycetota > Phycisphaerae > UBA1845 > UBA1845 > JADFPW01. The sequence continues at coordinate 834 of JADFPW010000202.1, read as the reverse complement.
GCCGCGTTCGCCGAAGAGCAACCAAGTATTGACCTGGTCGGCCTCCAGCACGAGCGGGTCGCAGACGCCGTCGATCATTCCGATCAGGTAGGCGCAGAGCGTGTGAAAGCCGGGCTCGACGGGAAAGTCGGCCGAGGTCGTGCCGGGCATCACCAGGACGATGAACTGGTCATCGACGTAGATTTCCTGCGGCAGACCCCAGTAGTTGGTGATGTGCAGAAACGTCGTCGGCTCCGGTTCAGCGGGCTCCTCGCCTCCCTCGGGCTCGTCGGTGCCCGTCGTGTCGTCGGGTGACTCGGTCGGGATCTGGACGTCGTCGCCGCCACCATCGAGAGGCACATCGTCGTCCGTCGAGCCGTCGCCAGAAGCCTGGCTGCCGGACTCGCCCCCGTCACCGATGGTGGCCACTCGGCCGGGGTCGATGATCTCTGGGCCGGGCAGCCCGCCGCCTGCAACGCCGCAGCCAACCACAGCCAGCAGGGTGATAAGGGCGACGAGCCGTGGCGTCGGGCCAATCAAATTGCAACCCATTAGTTTCATTGACAACTCCAGCTATCGTTCGCCGGTAGAAGCGGCATATCTCGGTTTGCTGCGGGTGTTCGCCGGGCTACCGCTGTCAGTGTAGTTGCCCGGCAGTGTCCGGGCCACCCGCCGGCGATGAGCGGGACGAGCCGGCCCATGACCCGCGCCAGCGGACACGAACGTTACCAGGCCGTTGAAAAAGTAGCGGCCGGCGCCTCGCGGACCGTAGCAACGCGGCTGGCTGGCCCCGGACGAGAGTGTTTGAGTCGCGAATCGGCCGTGAACGAGTTTGTCAACGGGCTGTTAGCCTCG
>JADFPW010000004.1 GCA_022562105.1 Planctomycetota bacterium | reverse complement strand
CGTTCGGAGGAGCGGCCGAGGGTGGGACTATTTCAACAGAGAGAAACTTCCATAACGGATGTCCGGGCTCACCGGCCGGCGTCGCCAACTCACGATGGGCGTCGCGGAACGCCACCCCGGGGGCGAGTATGTTGCGTAACTGAAGCAGCGGCCGACGAGCGGCGGTGGCGTCACCCTTCTCCACCGCCTGCTGTAGCTGCTCGACGAGTGTTCGAGCATCAATCGGCTCGGTCGGCCACTCGATATCCATGACGGAAAGGGCATTGATGTGTGGGGTCGCTGCATTCACATCTCCACGATCCAGCGCGGCGCGGGCCGCTGCGATTCGCAATTCCAAATTGTCCGGGCGCAGCGCGATCATCGCCCCGAGCTGTTCACCACCCGTTTCGCGCAGCTTGGGATCAGGACTGTGGCGCAGCACCTCGAAGAGCGCATACCGTAGGCGGACGTCTTCGGAGTCCAGGGCGATGGCTTGTGACAACAGGTCGGCTGCCTCGGTATGGCGTCCGTCCATGGCGGCGATGGCCCCAGCCAGTTCGAGAATGTCCGGACGCCGGCCGGCCAACTGTTGAGCACGATCGAGGAATTCGCGGGCTGAATCCAACTTGTCGCGGCGCATAGCGATCAGCGCTCGGTTGTACCAGCCCATAGGTTCGTTGGGTGCGGCATCGGTCAGTTCCTCGAACGTGCGTGCCGCCTCCGCGGTCAGGCCCACGTCGAGATAAGCCATACCCAGGTTGCGCAGGCGCACAAGACGATCGATCTCTGTAGTGGGTGTTGGCTCGCTGGTTCCGCTATCGGCATCGGGAGTCTGGGAACGCTCCCGACAGCCAATCATCACAACGACCGCCCATGCAATGGAACAGCACAGCATCCCACCCGCAACGATGCCACGAATCTGTGTCCGGTTGGTAAACATTGTGTGGAAGCTCCTCGCGCTACACGTCCAGTCCCAGATGAGTGGCCGCCGCGTACACTTCCGGCCGCCGCTGATCCCAAATGTGCGTATCGGCAAATACCAGCTTGTTGGCTGATTCGCTCAGGTCGATGGTTGCGACCACCGGTTCAGGATTCGCCGTTGACCCACACGCCGTGATCGCGCCGTTGGGAGCGACGATGGTGGCGCCACGATCATGGGTAACTGCGAGCCAGCATCGGTTTTCCATCGCCCGTGAGCGTAGGACCGTCGGCTCATCGGCGGCGGATAGGGCGACGAGCAGAGCCGCGCCATCCAGTGCCAGGGCGCGCAGTGGAGCGAACGACATGACATGCTCCGCTTCGACACAGCCAAAGGAGCCGAACGGTTCGTACATCACCCGACAGTCCGAGGGCGCCGTGATGGCCGTCATCCCCATGGCTCGAAGATGCAGCTCGAATGCAGCGGTCCGAGTACCCGGTGTCATTCGAGCGACGACGACGTCCACGTCCTGCGTGGCGAATTGATCGAGGATACCGGCGTCCGTCAATCGGCCTCGGTCGGCTTCGACGAGTACATCGGGAACGGCCGCAACGGTGATGGGTCGCTGCCCATCCGCAGCCGGTGCAACGGGATCCTCCGGGGTGAGGATGCGCACCGCTGCCCAGTGCGGAACATCACGGCCGATGCCGTCCACCGGTTTCACCTCAGCGACCAACAGCTGCTCTCGATCCGGTTCGGCTTGGCCCAGGATCGTCCCGTCGCCAGCCATGATCAGACTCATCCCGCAATAGCCCAGGTCGGGGCTCTCCATGCCGAACTTGTTGGCACAAACCAGCGGTACACCGAACTCGCGCGCACGAGCCTCGACCAAGAACTCCGCCTGAGGGTTGGAATACCCGCCGGATTTGGCGGCGACGTTGACCCAACAGGTCGGTACGGCTACAAGTCGCGCACCCTGATCCACCAGCGACGCCATGATCTCCGGGCTGCGCAGATCTGCGCAGATGGCGATCCCGATGGGTCCCAGATCGCTGTCGAAGACTTCGATGCGTTCGCCGGGTGAGAAGCACTTCAGATCGTCGCCCCATAGAAACGACTTGCGATGCACCCCGAGCACGGCTCCGTCCGGCCCTAGCAACACCGCGGCATTGTGGAGCTTCCCATCGCGCCGTTCGACAAAGCCGCAAACCGCGTGCAGTCCGGCCTTGGCTACCAGTTTGCTCAGTCGGCTTAGAAACTGATCGCTCGTCAGGCAGCCGGATTCAGCGTAGTGTTCGGGACTGCCCAGCAAGTAGGCTGGATAGGCGCATTCCGGCAGCACCAACAGGTCTACTGCTCGCTTGGCGGCCTCGGCGAAGGCGGCTTCGATCTGCTGCAGGCTTCGTGCCGCCTCGGCCAGCGGAAACGCCGGCAACTGGGCGGCGGCAGCGGTGATCTCGGCTGGGCTCGCGCTCATGGGGGAAGCCATCATAGGGCGCAGAACCCCAATTGCAACGTTGGCCGACCGACCTATACTTGACGTGCATGAGTGGCAGTTCCGGAGGCGGCTGCCGAGTTTGCCGGCCGTGCAACGCGAGGCGGCGTAGGCAGTGGCGGGCCATCTGTTATCGAGTGAGCTTCGATGTCACACCGAGACTACTATGACATTCTGGGTGTGAGCCGAAGCGCTTCGGCCGACGAGATCAAACGGGCCTATCGCAAACTGGCTAAACAGCATCACCCCGATCGCAATCCCGGGAACCCCGAGGCCGAGACAAAGTTCAAGGAGGCCCAGAGTGCCTACAGTGTCCTGAGCGACGCACAGAAACGAGCTGAGTACGACCAATTCGGCCGGGCTGGAGTCGGAGACTGGCAGCAACGCCAAGGCGGGCAGCGGGTCTACTCCTGGGGCGGCGGATCGCAGATCAACTCGGAGGACCTCGAGGACTTGTTCTCCGCCTTCGGGGGTGGTGGTGGACAACAGGCCAGCGTCTTTGAGCAGTTCTTTGGTGGGCGAGGTCAGCGCCGTGCTCCTCGACGCCGGGCCGGACCCGCCCGCGGGGGTGACGTCGAGCATGCCGTCCGTCTCACGTTTGATCAAGCGCTCCACGGCACCAAGATCGAGTTGCGGCTGACCGACAAGGGCAATGGGAGTGGCCCGCAGACGCTGACCGTTACCGTGCCGCCCGGCGTCGACGATGGGCAGCGAATACGCCTTCGCGGCAAGGGACGACCCGGTTCACACGGCGGGCCGGCTGGTGATTTGTTTCTGGTGTGCTCGGTCGCCCCGCACCCCTACCTGCGCCGCGCTGGACGCGACCTGTTCCTGGATCTGCCCATCAGCCTAACCGAGGCCGCCCTGGGAACCACGATCGAGGTTCCCACGCTCGACGGTCGGGTGAGCCTCAAGATCCCGCCGGGCACGCCGGGGGGTAGCAAGCTGCGCCTTCGCGGCAAGGGAATCCCGGCGAACCGACACCGATCCGCGGGCGATTTGTACGCGGTGATCAAGATCGTCGCCCCGAAGCAGCTCACCGAGAAGCAGCAGGAATTGTTCGAGCAGCTGGCAGACGAGCTCGATGCCCACCCTCGGCAGGGGCTTCCCTGGTCGCAGGAGTGACACCACGATGGGCTCGGTGTTTGTGTTTGGATTGATTGCCACTGTGGTCGGCGGCCGTTGGATTGAGCTGCCCGCTTCGGTAGCCCAATCCATCTCGCCCGCGGGCTACATGAAAGTCGTCTTGTTGATCGTCGGCCTGTTTATGGTCTTCGTGTTGGGTGGGTTCATCCTGATTCGCTCAAGCCGCCGCTATCGAGAGCGATTGCTCCGTCGGCCGCCACCGCCCACACCATCCGTCGACATTTGGAAGATGCACCGACTGCCGGACGACGTGGAATCCGAGTTCGAATCCGACGATCCGCCGGCCGACGCTGGTTCGGAAGAATGAGGGGAGTCAAGACGCTGGATCAAGGCCATCGCGCACTTCTCGACGGTCGCCGATCCACGTAATGGACGTTCATCCATGGACCAACCACCGCCGATTGCACTGATCACCGGCGCCGCTCGGCGCATCGGACGGCAAATCGCTCTGGAGCTGGCTGAGCACGGCTGCGACATCGCCCTTCACTATCATCGATCGCAGTCGGGGGCTGAGGCACTGGTCCCGAAGATCGAGCATTTTGGGCGTCGGGCGGTCGTGTTGTGCGCCGATCTGGCCGACCCGGATAGCTGGGCGATGTTGATAGATCGGACCGTCGAGCTCCTCGGCGGCTTGACGGTGTTGATTAACAACTCGGCTATCTACGAACCCATGTCTACCGAGACGTTCGACCTCGATGCGTGGGATCGGACCATGCGCGTCAACCTCACCGCGGCGGCCGGTCTCGTGCATCATGCCCGGACGCATTTGCAGCGAGGCCAACCCGGACGAGTCGTGAATCTGTGCGATGCGCTGACTACCGCGGATGGACCACCGGTGCGCGGGTTTTTGGCCTACGGAGCCGCCAAATCCGCCCTGCATTGGTTGACCCGTGCTCAGGCTCGCGAATTGGCTCCATCCGTCTTGGTGAACGGGGTGGCCCCCGGGGTGGCGGTATTCCCGGAAGGCACCAACGAGCCAACGCGCGATCGAATCCTGGCCAAGGTGCCGCTGGGGCGGACCGGCGGAGCCCGCAGTGTCGCTCAGGCGGTGCGCTTTCTGGTGACGGAAGGGAGCTACATCACCGGCCATATCATCACCGTCGATGGTGGGCGAAGTTTGGAATAGGGGCGTGCCACTGCTCTTGAGCAGTGCGGGCGCTGCTGGATCCGCCGGAGGCGGACCAGTGGCACCCAGCCGGAAGCGTCAGGACGGGGCGCTGGCGTTGGCTCTGCCCAGTACGTGCAACAAGTCGTGCTGCTCCACCAAGCCGACGACCACGTGGCTCTTGTCGCTCTTGACGACCGGAAGCGAACTGACGTCGGCCTGCTCGAATACGGTCAGCAATTGATCCAACGCCAGATCGATCGGTACCGGCGGCGTGTCCTGGCTAGCCAAGTCAACGGCGGTTACCAATTCACGCAGCGAGGGATCGTAGATGATCTCCCGCAGGTCGGCGAAGTGGATCACCCCGACTAGCACCCCGTCGTCATCGACCACCGGAAAGTGATTGTATCGACTGCTCTCGACGAAATGGAGCACGTCGTCCAGGTTCGCCGACGCACGAAGGAACTTGACGTTCGAACGCATGATATGGCGAACCTGCAAGACGTCGTCGCTGGTTCGGCTCGCGGCGCCGCCAAGCCCGACGGTCCGCAGCAATGCGTGCCAGGTCAGGGCGAGGATCGACTCACCCTCCGCCTCGGCCAAGATGGTCCGCGTTCGCCGCAGCAGGGTGATGGCTTTGACCTCGCCGCTACGGACCACCACGCCCTTGAGCAACAGCGGCCCGAAGATCTCGAAGACCACGACCGATCCCAGAATCACGGTCTTGAACTCTGCGGCCAAGGGATGGGGGATGAAGCCATCTTCGGAGATCGTCCCCCAGGTTGAGTACAGGTAGTCCGCCAACCCGATGGCTACGCCCGCCTGACACATGAGCCCCAAGCCGATGTACGACCGAAGCTCATCTCCGGACGCCACTCGGCGCGTGCCCAGGTAGCCCGCGACGTACTTGCCCCCGGCTCGCAGGATAACGTAGGCCGCTCCCAGCCACCCCAGGGTGCTCAGGTCGCTGATATGCAGTTCGTAGCCGGCCAACACGAAGAAACCCGCGAAGATCGGTGCCCCCATCGTGCGCAGATGGGTGTGCAATGCCTCCTGATCGATGGTGACGTTGGCGAAGACCGCGCCCATGAACAGGCAGGTGAGCAGGAAGTTGAACGACAGGTGCAAGGTGTTAGTCAGGTACGCTTCGCCCGCCCCCAGCCCCAGCAGCAGGGCGAAGAACATCAGAAAGAACTCGGACAACGGAACCTTGGCATGGAGCACGCTGAAGCCGAACCCCAGGAGGCCGCCCAGCAGCATGCTGCCGACCGAGGTCAGCAGTAGATCCAACCAAACGAGTCGTTGTTCCGCGGCCACGGTTTCGATCGCCCCAACGGCGGTGAGCACCAGAAGCAGACAGTGAAACAGGACGATGGACAACGTGTTGTTCAGAGCGGTGAGCGAGAGAATGGTATCGCTCATCGGCCCACGGGCGTCGTACTCCCGCAATACCAGCAGCGTCGCCGCCGGCGCCGTAGCCAACGCCGCCACGCCGATCAATACCCCCGCCGCCACCGCTGGCCCGACGGCGTCGGGATTCCGCAGCCACCACACCAGCGTGCAGCCGGCGGTGACTGGAAGCACAACGCACAGCGCTTCCAGCGACGCCATGCGTAGCACCATTTTCCCAACGCGACGTAGGTGACTGCGCTCGAACACCCCGCCAATGGAAAAGAGGATCAGCCCCAAGGCCAGCGCCTTGAGTCCCTGCAACGCGCCGGCGGCCTCCTCTACGGCGGCTACAGCGTCGCCCGACTGCTCGCCGCGGTTAAGATAGGCGAGAACCACCCAGCGCAGCGCAAGTCCAGCCACGAGATACCCAACCACCCGGGGCGTACGCCCCAGACGTGCCGCATATCCCCCGACAATCGCCGCCAGGAGCATCAAGCCGAGCAATAGCGCTGGATTGGCCGTCTGCGCCAGCACAAGACATGTCCCCCGAAGCCATCAAAGCCCTTCAACCACGCCGAGCGTTGCCTACCTACCGCAACGCTCCACGTCGGGCAAGAGGGTTGACGTGCCGTTAGGGCTACGGCGGGGCAAGCAACTTGAGCCCCTGGATAAGCGCGAACGCCAATGCTGCCGGTAGAGCCAGCGCATACATGAGGGCGATGCGAAAGCCATGCCAGCGCGACCGAATCAACTGAGCAGTGTAGTCGCTCCGCAGGGGACCTGCCCATCCCAGCATCCCGTATAACGCGCCCGGGAGAAGGATCCACTCACTCAGATTGCCGTTGAAGATGTCCGCAGCAGGGAACGACCAGCGGAGCAGAAACTGGATCGAGAAGACGCCCGCCCAAAGCGTGGCAAAGTACGTTATCCGATGCGCTTCGTAATTGGCAGCAGCCAGAATGGTACGCGGCGCCCGCGCGAACTGCGGGAGACCCTTGCGAATTTGTGTGCAGAGCCCAACTGCAGCCGGAATACCCCAAATCAGCAATCCCCACGACCACAAATGCAAGAGATGTAAAGCATCGTAGACGGACGCAGCGGATGGCCTGATGAATACAATTCTGACCGTAGGGGCGGGTAGTTTCGCAGGAAGGCTGTTCGCGTATTTGTCGGAAACATCGCGACTCCTGCGGTAACGGGGAAGCCCAAAAACTCCAATTGCGGTGACGTACTCGCTCGCTCGGAAGGTCAGCGTCCCCAGCTGACCAGTGCGGTAGAGTTGCCCACTGCTGCGGTAGGAGAAACGCGAGACTGTCGTTGTTTCGACCAACACCGAGTCCGCCGCGAGTGCAAAGCCGAGTAGTAGGACGGTCGAAATCAATGCGTGGCAGGCAGCGAATCGAACAGAGCGCCGAACGTCGCCGGGCCGGTCCAGCGCCCACCACCAGCCGGGGAGGCGCTTGCGAAACGGGGTGAAGAATCCCGAGAAAAACCATCGGCCTGAATCGACCAGATCCCACACCTGCTGGCGATACGCCGATGGAATGTTGCGCAGGCCGCATTCCGGACAGCGAAGATCCTCGCCCAGACCCCGCAGATCGTATCCGCAGGCCAAGCATCGTCGTGGCGCCTCGACCGATCCGGCGGTCGAATCGCTCGGGGTTCCGCTCAAACTGTCCGTGTCCGCCTCAGTCACGCTGATGACAGATTAATCGCGTTGGTGGGTCCACGCGAATTTCGCTGTTTCCCCTCGCTCGCCGGGTGCCACTGGTGGCTTGCCCACCAGTGCAGTAGCAGAGTGAGCCTCAGCACCCACAATGTAGGGAGCCTGATGATCGAGACGATAGCTCCCGGCCTTGGATTGCATGATGCAGCGCTACTGGCGGACAACACTGGTGGGCAAGCCACCAGTGGCACCCGGCGCGCAGCGTAGCACGATCCAACCACCGCACGCCTACACCGCGGCCGGTCTGTCACCACCCGGGCCCTGCATTCCGGATCGACTATTCATCGTCGTCCCGATTGGCGGACACGGGCGGCCCGTCCGATGCATCTGCCTTCTCGTCGGTGACCGCTGGCCGAGGAATGGACGGTCGTCTTCGTTCGCGGATTTCCTCGTGCTTTCTGCGGGCCTGTTCCGCTCCGTCGGTATCGCCCAGCCGCTCCAATACGCGCGAGAGCTTGAACCAAACCTCGTAGTTGTCGGAATTGAGCTTGAGCGAACGTTCGAGCTGGGTCCGGGCGTCCTGGAGGTCGTCCGTACGAAGGAAGACGTCGGCCAATCTGGCGCGGGCCTTGGCCTCCATCCGAGTATCTTTGAGAAGCTGAGCCCGGGCGATGGAAGTGTCCAATCGCACCGTGGCCGACTCGAGATCATCCGCGTCAAAATCGATCAGGCCGAGGGCGAAGCTGGCTTCGGCGAATCCTGCCTTCTGTTGTGGATACGACTCGAACATGTTGCGTGCGGCGTCGATGTCACCGAGCGAGTAGAGGCACCATCCGTAATGGATGCGGGTGGCGTCCTGCTGCGGGTCGAGCTGCAGAGCACGCTCGAAGTACGGCCTCGCCTCGCCGTCACGGTTCTCTTTGAGATAGGTGATTCCGAGGTAGAGTTGTGCCCGGGCCCATCCGGGATGGTCGGCCACCACCGGGGAGAGGCGCATCCTTGCCTCGACGTAGCGCTCGTGGTTGATGAGCTCAAGGCACTGGGGCAGGAACCCGGGAGGAGGCATCGGGCCTCGGGGGGCGAGATCGTCGCCTGCGTTGGCGGCAGGGTTGCGATCGGGTTCCGCCTCCGGTCCGGCCTGGCCACGAACCGCCATCGGTCCCGTAGCCGCCAAGGCCACGACGACGAAGATCACCCTCCTCGCGGGTTGACTACGCATCGAGTGCATCAACTCAGTCCATTTCAATCACGGGCCGCCGATGGCCCGCCTCAGCCACCTCCCGTTGCCGATGATACCACGGTAGCTACGCCGGGCACGCCGTGCACGCCGATGCAATCCCGCCCACCCACCGAAGCCGCGACGGGAATCAAAGCGAAGATGTCAGCTTGGGGGACGGAGGGAGGATTCCGATCGTGGAGTACGGATGGGTCGACCATGCAACCGGGATCGGCCGATGGTGGTAGAAGCAGATGGCGAACACGGGGATTCTGCGCGATGTCGAGGGGGCGATGTTCGCCCGGTCGGCAGCCGTGTAGACCGCCCCACGCCGTTGGCCGCGCCCGTGGGGTGGACAGGGGCGGTTGGCCCGCGACAATGGCGACCTACCCATAGATCGGTATCCATGGGCTCGGAGCGAGGTTGCGTAGGTAGAACGGCGCGGATGGACCGGAGGATCTTGTCACACCGATGAAGAGTCGAATCGCCATCATGGTGGGGGCTGCGGTCGTGGGTGCCTGGGTGGCTGGAACGGCGTTGGCCCAGGTGCCAGGCGAAGGGGCACTTAAGGCCACCCTGATCGTGGACAGCCCGCACGTAGCCGTTGGACAGCCCGTCTGGATGACTTTCCTCATTGAGAACCAGTCTGACCGCCCGATTCGATTGGAAGTTCCGGGCAGCGAGCCGCTGCCCCCGGAGAATCCCGTCGGCTTGCCCATCGAACACGTGTTCAGCGGGCTCAGAATGCAAGGGCTCTCGATCGTGAGCGAGGGCGGGCGAGGCTGGGATCCGATGCCGACATATCGGCCGCCGCTGCAGGCACCGGTATTGGACTTGGCTGCTCATGCCAGCGTGGGTACGCGTTTGGAGGTGACGGCTCACTACCCGATTCTTCGGTCGGCCGGCAACTACCTCGTGCAATGGAGCCCCTACGGCGGGAGCGTGGTTTCCAACGAGCTACGCCTGGAGGTCGCCCCCCTGAAACAGGCCGTGATTTGGACGGACATGGGGAACATGACCGTGCGTTTCTTTCATGAGCAGGCGCCCAATCATGTCGCCAACTTCATCGAGCTCGCAGGAGACGGATTCTACGACAACTTGTCGTTTCATCGCCTCGAGCCGGGATATTGCATCATGGGCGGGTGTCCACGGGGCGACGGGACCGGAATCCGCGCCGATGGTAAGAAGCTCGAGGCCGAACGTAGCAACATCCCGCAGTCGCCCGGCATGGTGAGCATGTCGCTGCTGGGCGACGATCCCGATTCGGGGAGTTGTCAGTTCTTCATTTGCAATACGCGGGTTCCGGAGTGGGATGGTCGATACACGGTGTTCGGCCAACTGACCGGTATCGAATCGTTCAACACGCTGGACAAACTCATGTCCGTTCCGGTGGACAGGAATGGCCTGCCGGAGCGCAAGATCTACATCCGCAGCATTCGCATCGTCAACGCCCCGTCCGACCTGACGCCTACCGCTCCCTACGCTCCCTGAGGCGCACTTGAGCGTCCCCGTTGAGCATCTCGCCCCGACCAACGCCAAGGTCTTGACCCTGTGCGATCCATGGGCAGAATCGCTCTGGCGTGTGCGATCGAGTGCGACCCGCGGGACCAGCGGTCGTCACCAACAACGCCCAGGGATCGCAATCCCTGGGTTTGGAGTGAGCGCCGGTGGATTCCGGCGTGAGTCGTGCTAACCACACGGACTCCGGAGCGCTCTAGTCATGGGGAGGTATCCGTGAAGCAGTCAAGAATGCGGGCAGCATCCAACCGAGTGCGGCGAGGTTTTCAGGGCATGGTGATCGCCCTGCTTGTGGTCTGCGCGTGGTCGCCCGGCGCGGCGCGAGCTGAGGACATCGTCGAGGAAGTCGCAACCGGTGAAGGCATCACCCCCGACGCCGCCCGCGACGACGCCCTGCGCAAAGCCCTGGAACAGGGCGGTCGCGTGGAGATCAGCTCGTATTCACAAGTGGACGATTTCGTACTGATCCGCGACACCATCTACTCGCGGGCCGACGGGATCATCTCGGACTACAAGATCCTGGACCAGGGCGCGGGCATGGGTGGACTCTACTTCTGCAAGATTCGCGCCAAAGTCAGCAAGACAGCCATCGCCAGTTCGTGGGGCGAAGTCCAGAACGTGCTCGATCAGATCGGTCGGCCCGGGATCATGGTGTTGATCGACGAGTACATTGACGGCGTTCCCGAATCCAGCAGCATCCTGGAGTCCAAGATCGAAGAGCGGCTGATCAAGAGCGGGTTCGATGTTTATGCCGGCCAGCAGGTTCGGGCGTTGGCCGAGGTGGAATCGCGGGCCGCTGAATCCGAGGGCAACACGGCCCGTTTGCAAGCGATCGCCAGGGACTTCGGCACACAGATTTTCATCACCGGCACGGCCCACGCCAATGCCGCCGGCATGGAGCAGCCCTACGGCGTGCCCTTGGCCATGTACAACTGCGACTGCGTGGTGAAGATGTACTACACCGACACCGCCCGTCTGATCGCCAGCGAATCCGAGCCTCACTGGCGTGGCGGGGCTCGCGGACACCGTTCAGCCTCCAAGCAAGCCGGCAAGACTGCGTTAGCCAACGCCGGCGCCCAGATCGTGGACAAGGTCTATCGCACGTGTATGCGCCAATGGGCGACCCGGATTTCCGCAGGCGGGGAAATCCAGTTGATCGTCGAGGGCGTGAACATGAAGGAAGCCCTGGCGATCAAGAAGAAGTTGCGAACGATCAAGGGTATCGACCGAGTCAACGGTCCCTCGTTCAACAATGGAATCGCGACCTACCGCATCAAGGCCACGATGACGGCTGAGACGTTGGTTGAGTATCTGGTGGAAGACGACTGGACCGTCATGTTCGAGGTCTTCGACCTGAAGCTCAACCGCATCCAAGCCCGCAAACCCGGCAGCGGGTGACGCCTGCATAGACAATCACCCGATCGAGTCATCCGTTGGTAGTCGGCGTGGCGGGTATGCAGTGTATATACTGCATACCATCCAGCGCGGCAAGGGACGATGCTGATCGATCAAGCCAACCAGAGCCCGTCTCCTGAGCGGGCTTCGAGAGTACACGTAGTATAATATACTATGTGTCCTCCCGGCATCGCCGGTTAGGCATCCTCCCCCGACGGCCCACAAACGTCTTGACCACCCGCCGGCGGTTGAGTCCTGAGTAAGCCATATCCGCCCACGTCAGTACAATCTGAGTGGTAGCGGCGATGGGTGAACGGCCCCCCGGCGAGGCCTGCCCCCACAACGCGGTGGGGGCGGGCCGCACGCCTGGCTTCTGCACAATCAGGCGACGCCCTTCAACGAAGGGACGGCATCCAAGTACACACCCAGTATGCGGCTCCATTCCGCACGTTGCGAGTTGTACCAGTCCTTGCCCTCATCTCCGGCGAGGGTTTCGGCCTTCCCGAAGGCAAAGATCAGCAGCTCGATCGCCGTCTTCGCGGTTGGATCAATCTCGGCCAGCGGCTGATAGAGCTTGTCGTAGAAAGTGTGGTCCCGGTTAATCGACACGACGACCGTCTTGCCGAATGTACGCACTCGGTAGAACGGAGCGCCGGGGAGCGACTCAAAGTCGATGACGAAGGGTAGGTCCTTGATGTCCTCTACGACTCTCTGGGCCGGGCGCTCGTCGGTCGCCCTTTGCTCGCCATATTCTTGTAGCTCACGAGTAATGGTCTCCTCGTCTTTGTCCCTGATTGTAGGCGTTGTCCTAAGGAAGCGGTCCTTTTCTTTGGCGATGGTCTCAGCTTCCTTGGTGCTGACCGCATGGCGCTTCTTGCCGCGTGCAACGATCGTGGTACAGAGCGTTCTGATATTCGCCTTCATCTCCTTGCCTATGGTTTCTCGGATGCGTTCGCTCAGGTCTATGGTCTGCTTTGTGTGTGTCACACCAAATTCTTCGTCGAGTTCCGGCTCAAAGCATATCTCGCACCCCCACCAAGCATCCTCCCAGCGAAAACCCTTCTCCTTTATTCCGAAATATCCGGTATCAATCTCGCGACCAGCCCGCACAACGGAGAATCCCTTCGTGCGATCAACTCCTCTTGCGCGCCGGGAGGAAAAGGGGAGGAAAAGGTGTCAGGAAGAGTTTCTTGACACTATGAACCGCGTCGGTAGGCGGTCTGATACGCGTGGCACCTCTACCAGCCGGCGAAACCAGCTGGTGATTCGGTGCCCGACAAGCAAGGGGAAGCAAAGGTATCAGGAAGAATTCCTTGAACCATGAACCGCCTCGGTAGGCGTTCTGACAACTTCGGGCACCTCCACCAGCCAGCGAACCCACCTGGCGATTCGCTTCGCCGACGAAGAAGGCTAAGTCGGGCGGTGCATGGACCTGCCGGCGACACTCGAAGGTGCCCTTGGCCGTAGCTACACCCGCCCGGGACAAGTTCGGACATCCGGCGGCGTCGTTGGGCTGGTTTCTGGTCTGGGCGGGAGGTACGCTCAAGAGGCTCGTGCGTCTGAGCGTCGAATGAGGAGAATGCAATGATGATCTGGGCTGGTCTGCGGCGGCTGTGTCTGCTGATCCATCGTCTTCCCGGCGTACGCGTCGGTCTCATGGCTATCTGGTTCACGGCCACACTCGGCTGTGGATCATCAACTCGTGTGGCGACCCTTTCGGATGAGCCGGCGATCCGCGACGACGGGGGGATGATTTCACTCGACAACTCGCTCGAACCCCTGATCGAACGATTCAACACGGATCGAGACAGGCCGCGGGTGGTGGCGATCGTTTCAGCCACGTGCGGGGCTTGTGTTGCGGGTGCCATTGCGGTCAATGAGTCGGTGGTGAGGGCGTATCCCTCCGCTGAGGTCAGCATCTTCGTCGTGTGGATCGATATCCTGCCCAGCGACGACTACGCAGCGGCGCAGCGAGTGGCTGGCATCTTCGATGATCCGCGGGTGCGTCAATTCCACGATCCGAACCGCCTGGCGGGCGATGCGTTCGCCAAGGGGCTCTTGGAGGAACCACCGGCCTGGGACATGTACTTGCTCTACGCGGCCACGCCACAGCAGCTATGGGTCGATTACCCACCCAAACCGACGGACTGGATGCACCAACTCGGTTCGGCTGCTGATCCGGCCCGAGAGCGTGGCGGACATCCCCTGGTGGTGGGTCTGTATGACGCCATGTCCGATCTGGGCTTTGAGCCGGCCATCGAATCACCACCCAGCAAGCAGAAAATCGCGTCGGCTAAGCGTGCGACCAACGCAATGGTCAGCGCCGCTCGGAGCGTAGCCGCCGCCAACGATCCGAGTCTGCCGGCGCTCGCACAATGCGGCGAGTGCGCAAAGGCCGGCTCGCTCGGTCAATGCACCCTGGCCGGCTACCGGAAAATCGTGGCTACCCGTCAACAGATCCCCGGTTTCCCTGGCGCAGTCGGATTCGGCATCTCCGGGACCAACAACCCAGCCGTCTCCCTGCTCGATCTGGACCCTCGGCTCGGCCCCATCAGCGGTGAGGTGATCGTGTTGGACATCGAGGGAATGCGCTGCCCCGATTGCCCAACCAAGCTTGCGTTGTCGGTGTTGTATCTTCCCGGCGTGGAGCGCGTCATGGTCGATTTCGACGCGAGTGAAGCACGCGTGGCCATCGACCCGGCCAGCAGCGTCAAACCCAAAGTGTTGATCGCGGCGATTGAGCAATCCGGGTTTTCCGCGACCCGACGCGGCGAGAAGTAGTCGCTAGGTAAACGTCCCCGGTGTTAGCACCACCAACGACACCATGAGCAAGCCCCACCCGGAGATGGTGGGGATGCCCGTGGCCGAAGTTGTACTCTCGCAGTGCGCGATCGTGTGTTCATTGAAAGACGCAATGGGACGTCGGGTGCCCATGTATTCTACTTCGGGCCGGTGAAGGCCAGCTGCAACAGAGCGAAGTCGTGCAGGTCCACGTCGCCATCGGCGTCGAGGTCGGCGTGCTGCATCACGTTCTCGTACCACATGAGCTTGCTGCCGCCAAGTGTGTCTCCCACGTGGAGGATTTCGGGGTCCGCGTCGCCGTCCAAGTCCACCGCGAAAACAGAAAAGCCGAGGTTTGAATCGGTCGAGATCACCCGCTCCTGCCAGGTCGGGGGAGAGCCGCCGCTGCTCTCGTACCACACGAGGTTATTGTGACCGAATGTCGCGGAGAGGACGTCGATATCTCCATCGTTGTCCACATCCGCGGCGAAAACGGAAAGAACAAATCCGACATCCGACACGATCACTCGCTTGGTGAACGTCGGAGGCGAGCCGCCGTCGCTTTCGTACCACGCAATCGCAGCAGCCGCGGAGAGGACGTCGATATTCCCGTCGCCGTCCAGGTCCGTGGCGCATAGGCCGCTGCCTCCACTGGCGGTCGTCGAGATCACCCGCTCGGTGAAGGTCGGGGGCGAACCGCCGTCGTTTTCGTACCATGCGATCTCGCCGGCGAAGGAGGTGGAGAGGACGTCGATGTCGCCGTCGCCATCCAAATCCGTCGCCAAGACGGATCGGGAACCAAAGGCAGTGGTGTCGGTCGAGAGCACATGCTCGGTGAAGGTCGGGGGCGACTGGCCGTCGTTCTCGTACCACGCGACCTTGGTGTCAGACAGCGAACCCGAGAGGACGTCGGTGTCCCCGTCGCCGTCCAGGTCCGCGGCGAAAACGGAGTGCGCCCCGAGGGCGTCGGTCGAGATCACCCGCTCGGTGAAGGTCGGGAACAAGGCGCCGTCGTTTTCGTACCACGCAATCTTGTTGTCACCGTCTGACGCGGAAAGGACGTCGGTGTCCCCGTCGCCGTCCACGTCCATCGCGAAAACAGACCAGGCGCCAATCGCGGCGGTCGAGATCACAATCTCGTCGGTGAAGGTCACGGGTAAGCCGCCGTTGCTTTGGTACCACGCGATCTTGTTGTCGAACTCTGACGCGGTGAGGATGTCGAGATCCCCGTCGCCGTCCAAGTCCGCCGCGAAAACAGACCGCGGTCCGTCAGCGGTGTCGGACAGCACGTGCTCGTTGAAGGGCACCTCCCCTCCTGTGGCGGGGAGCGGCCCAGCCAGCCACGCGGCGATACCTGCAACCGGGCTCAGCGCCGCAGCGAGCGATACTGCGGTAACCCTGTGATGTTTCACGACCATTCCTATTCTCATCTTAATCGTCCCTTTCTGGTGAACCCCGAAAAAACGCGCACGGGCGACGAGAAGCCGCCGGCGCCTTCCTTGTCTCGTCAATACCCCACATGACCAATTGCACGGAAAGTCTGCGGCGCGGTCGGCTTGCCCGGGTTTTTATTGTGAAGGCGAGAGGAACGCGCATGATGGTGCCCAGTCGCCCGTGAGATTAGTAGCGGCCGGCGAGGCGCTGGCCGCCACTAATTCAACGGGCTGCTAGAGGGACGTCCGTCGGATGCCCATGTGTTCTAAAACGGACCCGTGAAGACCTCCTGGAACAGCGCGTAGTCCTGCAGGTCCACGTCGCCGTCGCGGTCCATGTCGCCGGCGGTGCGCGGCAGCAAGTTAATGTACATTTTGATCTTGGCGAAGCGTTCGGTGAAGACTTTCCCGGCCCAGAGGACATCGATGTCCCCGTCGCCGTCCAAGTCCGCCCCGAAGGCGGATTCGTCAGTCGACGCATGACTCACCAAATCCCTCTCGATGAATGTCGGGGGAAAGCCGCCGCTGCTATCGTACCACACGAAGTGGGCGGATAGTGTCGCGACGAGGACGTCGGTGTCCCCGTCAAGGTCCATATCCATCGTGAACATGCTTGTGGGGATGTAATCGTTGTTCGGCGCGATCGGGTGCTCGGTGAAGGTCGGAGGGGAGTCCCCGTCATTTTCGTGCCATTTAATCCCGCCAAGGGAATTTGACCCCGAGAGGATGTCGATATGCCCATCGCGATCCATGTCCGCCGCGTAAACTGAGATGGCGCGGGTCGAGGTGATCACCCGCTTCGTGAAGTTCGGGGACGACTCGCCGTCGTTCTCGTACCACGCGGTCCCGGGGGCAGCAGCGGTGCCCAGTGACGCGGTGAGGACGTCGATGTCACCGTCGCCGTCCAGATCTGTCGCGAACAGGGACCGGGGGCCGAAGGGAATTATGTCGGTCGCGATTACCCGCTCGGTGAAAGATGGGGGCGACTCGCCGTCGTTCTCGTACCACGCGAGCTTGCTGTCAATATCTGATGCGGAGAGGACGTCGATGTCACCGTCGCCATCCAAGTCCGCGGCGAAAACGGACCGCGCTCCGAGGGCGTTGGTCGAGATTACCTGCTCCGTGAAGGTCGGCGGGAAAAGGGCGCCGTCGTTTTTATACCACGCGATTTTGTGGTCGCCCGGTGACGCGGAGAGGACGTCGGTGTTCCCGTCGCCGTCCACGTCCGCAGCGAAAACAGAAGTGACGTCGAGGGCGGTGGTCGAGATGACGATCTCGCCGGTGAAGGTCACGGGCAAGCCGCCGTTGCTCTGGTACCACCCGATCTTGTGGTTACCCGGTACCGAAGACGCAAAAAGGATGTCGATGTCGCCATCGCCGTCCAGGTCTGCCGCATAAACGTCCCTAGGGCCTGCGGGGGCGGAGAGCTCGATCTCGGTGAAGGGCACCTCGTCGGCCGGGGCGGGGAGCGGCCCGGCCAGCCACGCGGCGATACCCCAAAGCGGGCTCAACGCCGTAGCCAACGATACTGCTGTAACTTTGCTTTTCCTCACGATAATTCCTCTCTTCATCACAATTGGCCCTTTCTGGTCAGTCCCGTAAGAACGCGAACGGGCAACGAGTAGCCGCTGGCGTCTTTCTTTTTCACGTCAAAACCCCTCACGACTAACTGCACGGAAAGACGCCGGCGCGGTCGGCTTGTCCGGGTTGTTGTTGTGAGGGCGAGACAGACGCGTATAATGGTGCCTAGAGGCCGGTTTCGTGGACAACAAGGATCCAAATCAGGTTACCCAGATTCTGGGCGAAATGGTCGCCGGAGACGATTCGGCGGCGTCCCGGCTGCTTCCACTGGTATACGAGGAACTGCGGGCGGTGGCCGGCAATCTCATGAGCGCAGAGCGGGCCAACCACACGCTCCAGCCCACTGCCTTGGTGCACGAGGCGTACATCCGATTGGCTGGCGCCGGAGCCACCGAGTGGAAGGGACGCGCCCATTTCATGGCCGTCGCCGCCCGGGCCATGCGACGCCTGCTGATCAACCATGCCCGCGATCGCCGGGCGGCGAAGCGTGGTGGGGGCGACTGGTCACAGGTCACGCTGGACGAGGCGGTGGCTCTGGCCGAGGAACGCGTCGTTGACGTGCTGGTGCTGGAAGAGGCGCTGGAACGCCTCGCCGAATTGAGTGAGCGTCAAGCCAAGCTGGTCGAGCTGCGATTCTTTGGAGGTCTGACACTGGAAGAATCGGCGGAGATCCTTGGCGTTGGGCTAACGACAGTCAAGGGGGAATGGAGGATCGCACGGGCGTGGCTGGCCCAGGAACTGGCGAGCGAAGACCAGCCGTGACACCAGAGCAACACGAACGAGTCGGGGCGATGTTTCTGGAGGCTCTGAAACTTGTTCCCACTGAACGCCCCGCATTTCTCGACGAGATGTGCGGTGACGATGCCGATCGCAGGTCCGCAGTGGAAGCGCTGCTCGCCGGCGATCAGCGCACCCTCGACCTTGAGGCGGTTCCAGGCCTGAACGTTCGTGACGGGCTTACCCAGTTGGACGAACAGGTTCGAGCGGTCAACACCTTGCCGCAGGACGTGATCCTGCCCACGAGGATCGGAGCCTATCGCATCATCCGTGTTCTCGGCACGGGCGGCATGGGCACCGTTTATGAAGCGCGCCAGTCCAACCCACAGAGAAAGGTGGCGCTCAAGGTCATACGGCCCGATCTGATATCGCCGCGTGCGATCCAGCGCTTTCAATACGAAGCGAACGCGTTGGGGCAGCTCCAGCACCCCGGAATCGCGCACATCTATGAAGCCGGTCTGGGAACAGTCGAATCGGACGGCACGTCCGAGCCCGTCGCCAAACCGTTTCTCGCCTTGGAGTACATAGAGGGTCGCCCGCTGACGGATTACGCCAAGCAGCACGACTTGGGGATTCCGCAACGCCTGGAATTGATCGTCAAGATTTGCGACGCCGTCCAACACGCCCACCAGAAGGGCGTAATTCACCGCGATCTCAAGCCCGGCAATATACTCGTGGACGCATCCGGCGAGCCCAAGATCCTCGATTTCGGGGTGGCCCGGTTCGTGGATGCGGATGTCGAGACGATCACCAGGTTGACGGATGCAGCCCAGCTCGTCGGCACGATTCCCTACATGAGCCCGGAGCAAGTCGCCGGTGACCCCGACAAACTCGATACCCGTTCCGACGTATACGCCATCGGCGTGATTCTCTACGAGTTGCTGGGCCGGCGGCTACCGCACGATGTGCGGAGTCGGTCGCTTCCGGAAGCCGTACGAATCATCCAGCAGGACACGCCGTCGCGACTAAGCTCGATCGATCCGCTGCTGCGCGGCGACCTCGAGACCATCACCGCCAAGGCGCTGGAGAAGGAATGCAATCGCCGCTACCAGTCGGCCGGAGAATTGGCCGAGGATCTGCGCCGCTATTTGCGCGACGAACCCATCGTCGCCCGCCCTCCAAGCGCGACCTACCAGCTGCGCAAATTCGCCCGGCGTAATCGGGCGCTGGTGGGCGGCCTGGTGGGTACATTGGCTGCCTTGGTGCTTGGCTTGGTCGGGACTTCCTGGTTCGCGCTGGTGGCCACCCGTGAGCGCGACATAGCCAAGGACGCCCGCGACGAAGCCCGCAGATCCTATGCTCAAGCCGAGGCGATAAACCAATTCTTGATCGAGGACATGATCGGCAGTGCTACCCAGGAGCGCGAGGGTTACAAAGTGACCATTGCCGAGGCCTTGGAGTACGCGCGTGGGCGCGTGGACGAACGCTTTGAAAACCAGCCGGAACTCGAAGCGGCCGTGCGACACGCCATCGGCGATGTCTATCTATCGTTGGGCATTCTCGACGTAGCCACCACCGAGCTGCAAAAGGCGCTGACGATTCGTCAGCGCCGTCTTGGCCCGAACGCGGAGGAGACGCTCCAGACTGCTGGTGCGCTGGCCATCACGCTAGAGGATCAGGACCGGCTGGACGAAGCCCTACCCTTGTTGAGCGACACCCTCGAACGATGCGAGACGGTGCTCGGACCAAGCCACACGCTTACGCTCAAGATGCGGCAGCTCCTTGGCGATGTCCTGCAGTCGCAAGGCAAACACGCACAAGCCGAGCCGCTTCTGCGAGAAACGCTGGCCGCTCAGCGGCGCCTATTGGGACGTGACAACGAAATGACCCTGGCGACGATGACCTCGCTGTCCGGATGCCTCCAGGCCCAGAACAAACTGGCCGAAACGGAGGTGGTCTTGGCCGAACTGCTCGAGATCAGCCGCAGCAGCTACCCGACTTCGCACCCCGCCAATCTGGCTGCACTGAATAACATGGCCTCGTTACTGACCAGCCTCAAAAAGCACCGCGAGGCTGCACCGCTCTATGCGGAACTCGTCGCACTGGTCGAGGAGGCGCTTCCCTCCGATCATTGGCAGGTGGCGTTCGCGCATTATGGATACGGCGTATGCCTCGCTAGTCTCCAGGACCACGAGCAGGCCAAGCCATATCTGCTGACGGCGTACGAAGGTTTCAGCCGCAGCCTGGGCGAAAACCACTTCTATGCGGAAAAGGCGGTTACGGCTCTTTACGAGGCCTGCTATGCGCTGCAGCAGGATGAAGACGGCCTGCGCTATCACCAGCGCAGTGTAGAGACGCGCCTGCGCGCCGCCAGCCCCAATCAGCACGACAGTGTGGTTGCCGTGGTGCGTGAGTTCGAGGTCCAACTGGCCAATCGCGGCCGGGCGGACGCCACTGTTGCGGCCAACGAATTGCTCATGCAAACCGCCGATCAGATGGCGGCGGACCACCCGGACCACATTCGATTTCTTTACAATTACGGGTATGCATTGAAGGAGTTACAGCGACCTGCTTTGGCGGAAGCCTGTCTGCGGGCGAGCATCGCCGACGCCTCTTCGATGTCGGAGACCAGTAACCCAGCAGCTGCACAAGCCAAGTCCGTCCTGGCCGAGTTGCTCACGGAATCAGGCGCCGCGGCCGACGAGGAAAGTTTGGCGTTGCCGGCAGGAGACGCGAAGAGTAACAAGATGAGCATAGTCAGAGACGAATAGAGTTGTCATGAGAAGTTACGGTGAGAGTCACGAGAGTAACGGTGTCAGGAAGAATCTCTAGCCATCATGAATTAGGTCGGTAAGCGTTCCGGCGCCATTGGCACCCCTACCCGGCAGCCGTCTCAACTCACCATTCGCTTCGGTGATGAGCCCATGCCGGCGCAACCGCCCAAGCGGGTGGTGTAGCGGGTGTTGAGCTCGGGGCGAGGTCGCTTCGGAGCGAGCCATTGGGCTAGCCGGGACAAGTTCGGACAACTGCTACAAAGTCGTACTAGCCGTCGGCCGAGCCCACGAGTATGCTCAAATGGGTGGTGTGTTTGAGCGTCGAATGAGGAGAATCGGAATCGTGATCTGGGCTCGCCTGCGGTGGATTTGTCTACTGGTGCTGGTGAGCAGTGCGCCCGTCGGGGCTGATCCGCTGCCGGAGCAGTACACGCTGGGCCGCTATCTTCCAGCCGACGTTTGGATGTACGCCCATGGCGTTGCCAATCCCAACAGTGAATTCATCTACGAGTATTGGAGTGGCGTCTGGGAGGATTTCTTTCAAAGCGGCATCATCGAGGATCTTAAGGAGCTGCTGCTCACCTCTATTGACGATCCTCAACGGCGAGCTGAGACCGAGGAGGGGTGGAGTCGCGTCCTGGCGCTGGGCTCCAAGGTCGACTGGTCGGCCCTGTTCAATCAAGAGACTGCTTTCGCCGAACGCCTGTCCGCCCCGTTCCCGGACTTGATTCTGCTGACGCGTCCCAACTTGGGAACCGCTTCATCCCATGCTGAAGCGTTGCGCGCGATCTTGGTTGAATTGGCGGCGATGTTCGGTGAGGCGCGTGTCGTTGAGCACACGGTTCATGGCGTGCCCGTCTCGACGCTCTCCGACGGCGAGGGGATGTTCGGTATTCACTTGTTGCATCACGGTGACGTGGTAGGGTTGGTGGTCGGGGCGAAGTCGCTCGAACAGGTCACAGGCTTGCTCGCGGGCGAGGGAACCACGCGCGCGGTGATCGACGCGCCGCACTTCCGCCAGGCGATGCGACAAGTGCCGACCCCCCAAGACAGTATTTCGTTCTTCGACATGGGTGAATTGTTTCGAGGACTCCAGACCTTTCCGCACATGATGAGGCCGCCGGATACCCGGGCGGAGCATCCCCGTGGATTGGCCATGCTGCAGTCGGCCATCGAAAATCTCAACATCATCGAATACATCGTGGCTTCGGAATCCACGCAGGGCTACCGGCAGCGCGTCACGACGGTGATCAAGCTTCAACCGGATGCAGCTTCCAAGCCGTTGGCTCGGGCGATGACCTCTCGCAAACCGTTTGCCAGGTTCGATAGGTTTGTTCCCCAACGGGCGGTCAGCTTCAGCGTGTCGGCCGGGCTCGACCTGGGGGAGATCTACCATGGTGCGCTCGGTTTTATCGCCACCAACGTACCGGACGGAGCGAATCGGCTGGCCGAATGGGAGCGAAGTCAGAAAGAGTGGGGGTTTCATGTTGAACGCGATCTGCTGAGCTGGTTGAGCGGCGAGGCCATCAGCGTCCGGCTTCCACCGTCCGGCGGCCAAGGCGTGAGCGGTGTTCTGATGATCCGGGTGCGTGATCCGCGTTTGGCCGCCCAGAAGATCAATGCCGCTCTTGACTACCTCGGCCGGAAGTTTCCGCTGTTGCTCCAGGGCACAGATCCGGCGACCGAGGTGGACGCCGACGGATTCCAAGTGGTGCGTAATGTGCAATTGCAGTTAATAATGCAAATCGTGCCGGTGTGGGGCGTGTACGAAGATTGGCTCATGGTGGGCACGTCCGCCGAGGCGGTTAACGAGTGCCTGGCCACCAGCCGGGGAGCGCCCAGCATCGTGGCCAGCAAGCGCTTCCAACATGAAGGATTGGTCCCCAGCGGGCCGGCGTACGCCGCATCGTTTAGCGACCTGACCACATTCGGGGAGGAACTCGGGGCGATGGCTTATCTGTTCGGGGCCCTCAGTGGGGCGGTGATCGCCCAGATGCCGGAAGAGGCGGCGGCGCCCGCCGCCATGTTCAACATCATGAGGCGCATCTTCAACGTCCTGTCCGGGGTCGACTTCCTGAGTTCGTCGTCATCGGTAACCACCTTCGACGGGACGAGTTGGCACGTCGATCAAATCACCACCTACAAGACACCGAAGCCTCGGGCGGAACGCGCTGCCGCGATGCGCCGCTAGCCGTCCGTTCAAGAATGTGACCACGACGATTTGCAGGTCCAACAGCGTCGTCCATGGCTACCGGCCGCGATCCTACGGCCGTCGAGGCCCTCCGCCGAAGGCGGACTACTTCTGCTTGTGCGATGTATCAAGTGGTAGAGCTGGTGACGGCGACCTTGGCCACGTGCATTGCAGCGTGAGCCAGTTTTCCCGCCGCCGACTCGGGGGAGTCCGTGTCGCGATAGAGCACATCATCCGGGTCCAACGGGGCGGAGTTCGTGTAGGCGCTGGCCGCAATCTGGTGCAGCGCGGTTAGCGTTTGTCGGCTATCATCCAGCAGCCGCCTCAGCCCACCCACCCGTGGCCGCCGAAATCTCTTGACCGAGGAAGCTGACTGCAGAGCTGGTGTTGGCTGCATCGCGCCGGATGAACGAGTTGCTCGCTGCCGAGCGGCGAGGTCGTGCGACGTGGAACCCGGGTGCGGTTGGGCGAGCTGAGTTTCGGGCAGCGACCTAGCGCCTGTCGGGTAGGTCGGCTCGCAAGATTCCAACAGGACGGCGGCGGCCCGTTCGGCGTCGCGAGTCAGCCCTCGGACCAGTTCGGTGAGTCGTTCGATGCGGCCCATATCGGGTTCAGGAATGACGCTGGGCATTGAGGTCTCAGTGGCGGCGTCACGACGCGACTCGTGACTGTCGAATTGATGGCTTTGGTCGCCCGTGGCTGTCGCATCGTTCGACGTCGCGCGGCGTGGCGAGGAGACATCGGCGGATCGCATGGCCACCTGGCGGGCGACGCGGTGTTCGTGGGTGGTTTCCCGGGCGGGCGTGGTCACGGTCGGCGCTGCCTGGATGCCCTCATTCTCCGGCACCAGTAGCGCTGGTGGTCGAGCCTCGAACTCTCGAGCGTGCTGCTCCAGGTCTAGCATTTGGTCGATCACCGTCTTGACAAAGCAGGCATCAATTGCGGTTTGATCAGCCGAATAGGCGCTGAGCAGGGCGTTGTCGCAGGCGGTATTGATCAGCCGAGGTAGCCCGCTGGAGAACTCGAAGATGGCATCCACGGCTGAGGTGTCGAAGACGTGGCCGTCGGGATGTCCCGCCCTGGTCAATCGATGGACGATGTAGGCTTCGCACAGTTCTCGAGTCAGTGCGGGGAGGTGGTAGCTGCGAAAAATGCGCTGCCGAAGTTGCCTGAGGTCGGGGCTCCTGAACCGATCACGAAGCTCGGGCTGACCGAGGATGACGATTTGAAGTAACTTGGCATCGTCGGCTTCGAGGTTTCCAATCATGCGCAATTGTTCAAACGCTTCGTCGGAGAGGTTCTGCGCCTCGTCGAGAATCAGGGCCACCGGCCGGCCGCGCGAAAACTGATCCAGCAGATGATCCTCCAGTGCCCGGGCCAGCCTCAGGTTGCCGGCCTCGAGAGACACATCGAGGTTGAACTCCTGGCAGACGGCGGCCAACAGATCGTTGGCCGTCAGATAGGCGTTGTTGATAGCGGCGAACGCGACGTGGTCGCCGAATTTCCGCATAAGAATGCGGGAAATCAGCGTTTTTCCGGTTCCCACCTCGCCCGTCAGAAGTACGAATCCCTTGGACTGGGTGACGGCGTAGATCAACGAGGCGAGAGCTTCTTCGTGATCCGGCGTGGGGAAAAAAAAGCGCGGATCGGGCGTGTTGTTGAAGGGAAGCTCACGTAGCTGAAAGTGCTCGCCGTACACCGTAGCTCCATCCTGCACCCCCGGCGCCGCCGCGGCTCACGGTGCAGGGCTAATCCTGCTCGTTTATCGGAGCCGGCCTGTGGGCTCTTGAATACACGCCCGGGAGCCGACGGATGACGCCCGCCTTGCCCTCAGCACGTCGGGCCGGCGGTGGCAACGTCCGATAGCGTGGCAGGCGTCGATAATCCCTTTGGTCTTCAGCCCGCTCGTTCAGTTCCGGAGCGGAGCTCCCGATAAATGGGTTGCGGTGCCGCTGCCGTGGATTGGGGCGGCTGATGGGGTGCGTGCGCCGGGCAAGCACCACCGGAATTCGACCGGCAGAGGGCAAGGTCGGGAGTGTTGGTGTGAGGTCACCGTCGATCACATGGTTCAGGGGTGCGATGCTTGTGCTGCCCGCGTTGTGCCTGGGCTGTGCCCACCAGCGACACGGCGATTTGAACCAGTTTCTACATGCCAACAAGCACGCGGTTTCGGCGATGGAGTATCGCATCGGAATACCGGACACGATCCAGATCAGCGCACCGCGTATCCAGGAGATCAACGGGCGCGGGCAGGTCGTGCAACCGAACGGCAAGATCACGCTACGTTTGTTGGGCGAGGTCAAGATCGTCGGAATGACCGCCAAGGAAATCGCTGCCAAGCTGCGGACCCTGGCTAAGCCCTACTACGACGACCCCAAAATCCACGTTCGAGTGACCGGCTACCACAGCAAGAAGATCTACCTGTTCGGCGAAGTGGGCGGACCAGGCCCACGTCCTTACACCGGTCGCGACACGCTTCTCGATGTGTTGTCCAGTTCCGGTTTGACGTTTGTGGCGTGGCGTAGCCAAGTTCAGGTGATCCGGCCCGATCCGAAGACCAACGAACACTTCAAGATCTACGTGGACGTCGACAAGCTCGTCCAGGGGGGCGACCAGCGCTTGAACATCCTCCTGGAGCCGAACGATATCGTCTACGTTCCGCCAACCCCGATGGGATGGCTGGGGTATCGCATCCGCGAGGTGATCAATCCATTCACTCCCGTGATTAGGGCGTATCAGTTCCCCGCAGTGGTGGACTATTCGACCAAAGTATATAGCGGCGGTGCCGGCCTGACCACCTCGTCGACTGCGGCCTCGCCGACAACAATCATCAGGTAAGGCAACCGAACCGAAGAACCGTGTCTGACTACCAAAACCAACAGCAATCGACCATGGCCGGCCAGGCCGAGGCAGAACGTGGCGGCCAAGTCTCGTCCGCCGATCATGCGCACGTGAGCGATCTTCGCGAGACGGTCATGGAAGCATTGCGCATACTGTCGCTTCGGCGATGGGTGTTTCTGGTTCCCTTCTGCCTGGCAACGACGGCGGCGTTCGTCGCCAGTCAGTTCCTTCCTCGAACCTATACGACATCGGCGCTCTTCGAGCGGATTGATGATCCTGTGCTTCGGGGGCTTCCCGACGGGCAGGGGGCTGGAGCATTCGAGTATTTCCGTCGTACGTTGCCACGCGACATCAAGACACCCGAAGCCATGGGCCCCATTGTGACCATGTTGGGGCTGGACAAGGATCTGCCCCGCGACTCCGATGGGAATCTGACGCCCGAGAGCATCCGGGTGCGGAACGAACGGGGTGTGCAGTTGGCCTCGTTGGTGAGTGTCGAATGGTGGGAGCGCTCCGTTCACACCGACACCGTTGAGCTCAAGTACCGTGGGCCGGATCCAACGGTGGGAGCTCCACTGGTCGAGGAGATGCGCAAGACCTACGTTCGGTTCGCCCGGGCCAAGCTCCACGAGACCCTGACGGCCACCAAGGAGTTCTTCGAGACACTCGCCGCCGAACATAGCGAACGTGTCAATCAGCTTGATCGTGAGTTGACCCAATTCAAGCTCGATAACCCCGGCATCGATCCGACCGATCCGGACACCATCACCTACCAGCGTACGCTGCTGCAAGCGCGATTGGAGGATCTTGAACGTGAGCATTCCTCGCTCGAAGCCGAGGCGGAGGTGAGGCGGCACTTCCTGGCGGCCGCTGAATCGGGGGGTGCTGTGATACCCAATCTGCCGCTCATCGGTGAGACCCTGATACCATCGCTCAGTCCCGCGGCGCGGGGCCTCGAGAAACAGGTCAGGTCCATCGAGCAACAAATCAACGAGTTGCAGATTACGCGAGGCATGACCGAGCGTCACCCGCAGATCGTTGAGCTTCGCCAAATGCAGAGCCGCTATGCCGATCAACTGGCGGAGCAACATCAGTCAGATCAGCTGGCCGGCTTGGCGAATCGGCCTGTGGAAGCTGGTCCTCGATTCGGCGAAACCGAAGCGACCGAGTGGGATCCCGCTCGGCTACGCACTCAGATGGAACTGGTGGCCTTGGGCGACCGCTTGGACGACAACGAGCGATCTATAAAAACGACGGAGAAGAGCCTGGCTCGTTTCAATGAGATGCATGCCAATATCTTTCTCAACCGTCGGGCATTCATGGCCCGAGCCGAGCAGTTGGAAGATGCTCAGATCGAGTACCAGGAGCACAAGGGCCAAGCCCAGGAATTGGCCCGTCGCCTCAATGTGGAGGAGATGGACAAGGGTATCCGATTCGCGTCCATCAAGGCGGCCGAGGTGAGCGTGGTTCCATCCTCGCCCGCCTCGAAGACCATCCTGATCATGACACTGCTGGTCGGAGCTGCGACCGGCACGGTCTGCGTGGTGCTGTCCGAACTCTTCGACCGCAGATTCCGCACCGTCGAACAAGTCACCCGGAGTCTGGGAATCTCGCTGTTGGAGTGTATCGATGAAATTGTCACCGCTGCAGAACGACGGCGTCGATTTCTGAGGCGCATGCTGCTCGCACCGGCGGCTGGGGCGGCGCTGATTGGCATGACCGTGGTGAGCGGCTCACTGGCGTACCTGAGCCTGGAGTCGCCGGGTACTTACCTCAAACTCAAGCAGCTCCCGCAAAGCATTCTAGGATTTCTGCACGTAATGGAACTGAAACCCGACGATCGCCACGCGAGGTCGTTCGCGCTCATCACCCACAACCTGCAAGTCGGACGCATCGAAGGCATGGAGGAGCCGTTCGTGGACTCGATAGTCCAATGAGCGGACCCGCCGGATAGAGCAGACCATGGGACGAATTGCTGAAGCCCTGAAGCGCGCCGAGCAGGAACGGCGGAGCCACTCGCCGGGCCGCCTGTCGCGTACGGCGGGACTGGCCGATCCCATGGACGTATCGGCCATGCTGACCCTGCCAACAGACGTGGGTCAGGTGGACGCCGGTGGCCTGGAGGTCAGTGACGAGGTGCTCCCCATCGTGGAGGGGATGACCGGCTCGCTGGTCACCTACTACGACCGCTCTTGCCCGGTCAGCGAGCAGTTCCGGACGTTGCGCACCAGGTTGATCAGCCTCAACCCTAGCAACGAACACCGGGTATTGGCTATCACCAGCACGGTCCCCAAGGAGGGCAAGAGCGTCTCCACGGTCAACCTCGCGTTTTCACTCGCCGAGATTCGGCACCTCAAGACCGTCGTGGTGGACGGCGACTTCCGCCGCAGCTCGCTGGCCAAGATGCTTAATCTACGCAACACGCCGGGACTGGCCGATCTACTCCGCGGTGAAGCCACCTACGAGGAGGTTCTGCAGCCTACACCGCTGCCCAACCTTTTCTTCATCGCCGCAGGAAACACTGATCGACGAAGCGCTGCCGAACTGCTGACCAGCCGCAAGACCGCCGACGTCTTCCGCAGGTTACACGCCCAGTTCCACTACTCGCTGGTCGATACGCCCCCGGTGACCACCGTGACGGACGTCGGCATCATCGGCCACATGTGCAGCGCCGTGATTCTGGTCGTCCGTCTCAACAAAGCCCTGGAGCCCATGGCCCGGCGGGCCGTCCGCCTGCTGCAGGTCAACAACATCCCCATACTCGGCGCCCTGCTCGTCGGCGATGATCGCACGATGACTCGATACGGCTACCAGTACAGCGACGATTGCAACTATCGAGACTATTTGCGCCAGCGACCCACCGACGACACCGCCCAGTAATGATCCACGGACGCCGTATCCTGTGCATCGCCAGCCGATGGGACTTCGATCCCACCTGCAAACACCAGATCATGAAACATCTGGTCCAGCGCGATAACCACATCGTTTGGGTCAATTACCACGGCACGCGCCGCCCGGTATTGAGCAGACGCGACATCGGCGCCGCATGGCGGACGCTAAGGCAGGCTTGCCGCGGAGCGACCCACGTTAGCGAGCGCTTCACACAGATGACGCCGCTGCTCATTCCCGGGCGACACGAAGGTTGGCTGAGCGCGGTCAATCGTCGACTGGTCATCGCCCAGATCCGAGCCGTGCTGAAGCGTGCCCAAAGACTCGACCCCAGGCCGCTGCAAATCTGGACCTTCGCCCCGGACGTCGCCTTCCTGGCCGGGCAGTTCGGGGAGGAACGCCTGGTCTACTATTGCGTCGATGAGTTCAGTGCGTTCGAGTGCCTCGATTCAGCGACCATCCGCCGCAGCGAACGCGAACTGATCGACCGGTGCGACGTGGTGGTGACGACCTCGGAACCACTCTTCGAGGCCAAACGAAAGCTCCATCCGAATACGTACTTGGTGCGCCACGGGGTGGACATCACCCACTTCGGCCGAGCGTTGGATTCGGTGGGCTCCGTACCGGCTGACATCGCCGACATGGCGTCGCCGATCTTCGGTTTCTTCGGCCTGTTCGACCATTGGTTCGACGAAGCGCTGTTGGCCGACGTGGCCGCTGCCCGACCGGACTTCTCGTTCGTTCTCATCGGAGAGCGTCGCGTGCCGTTGTCGAGATTGGCCGCCCTGCCCAATGTGCGTTTTCTCGGCCGGCGACCCTATGCGGATCTGCCCGCCTACTGCGCAGCCTTTGCCGCGGGACTGCTTCCGTTCAAACGAAACGAAATGACGCGGCACATCAACCCCATCAAGCTGCGCGAGTACCTGGCCGCGGGGTTACCCGTCGTATCCACCAGTCTTCCCGAAGCGCTGCGCTATCGGCCGGCGGTGCGCATCGCCGATGATCCCAGGTCGTTCGCCGATGCGCTGGCCGGCGTCTCCGTCGCGGGCACCGTCGAGCAACGCCGGCAGATTCAGAAAATGGTCGTCGACGAGTCGTGGAGTAGCACCGTCGACCGTCTCGATCGGATTGTCCTTTCGCCCTCACCATCCACACCGACCAGCCGCGCAGAGCGGGCGGAATTGTCGGTGACCTGACCGGCTGTCATGGATGAACACATGATTCGCCGACTAACCTCCTGCCGCTTTGTCCTCTGGCATCTGGCCCTGCGAGAAATCCGCGTGCGCTACAAGCAGTCCGTGCTGGGCGTCGCCTGGGCCCTGCTCGTTCCCACCGCCATGATGCTGACCTTCACCCTGGTGTTCACCCATTTTGCGCCGGTGGTCCAGTCGCTGAATACGCGCATGCCCTATCCGTTGTTTGTATACCTCGGGCTGTTGCCTTGGATGCTGTTCGCCCAAGGGCTCACCCAGGCGGCCAACTCTCTGGTAGCCAACCGGAGCCTGGTCACCAAGATCTACTTTCCGCGCGAAGTGTTTCCCTTGTCGTCAATCCTCAGTGCCCTATTCGACTTCGCCATCGCCTCGTCGGTGTTGATTGTGCTGATCGTGTATTACTCGTTGACCTTGGAAGCCGGAGTGTGGACCTTCACGCTCACATCCTCGATCCTGTGGTTGCCGATCATTTTGTTCGTACAACTGTCGTTGATGGCCGGGCTGGCCATGTGGTTGTCCATGGCCCACCTGTTCTACCGCGACGTCAAGTACGTCCTGGCCGTCGGTCTACAGATATGGATGTTCCTGACCAACGTGATCTACCCGCTACCGACCAGCGGAACCTGGGGAACCGTTCTAACCTACGTCAATCCGATGACCCCGATCATCGGGGCCTACCGCTCGACGTTGATCCACGGTCAGGCCCCGGACCCCGGACCGTTTCTCTGCGCCACCGTGCTGGCTGCTTTTCTCCTGGCCAGCGGACATCGGGCGTTCCGCGCCAGCGAGCATCGATTCGCGGAGTGTGTCTAGATCGATCCTGCGACGATCCGCGTCTACCTATGGGCCGCCCCGCTGGGTAGGGGCAGCCTCCATCTGGCGCCCGATCGTGGCTCGGTGACCGTAGCCACTCGTTCGGAAATGACGAGGTGAAAGACGTCCACCGGCGAGGGGAAACCGATCTGCGTCGGCAGGCCGGCTCGGGCGGCGTCGATTCGACCGGATCGGTATTGTCGTAGCGAGGCTTCCTGGCGGGAGCTTACTCGCCATTTCAGATTACGGCCGGCGAGGGTAAACGCGATCAGCCTCAGGTCTTCCGTGCGGCTGAACGCAGTGCCGCTGTTGCGCGTGACGCCTACCATGAAAAAATACCACGGCTCGCCGCCGATGTTGCGCACGCCGACCAGCACGCCGCGGGCATCGCGCCCATCCGACGGTGAGACAGCGAAAGTAATCTGCGACGGTCGATTACGCCGCGGAGAGTGCAGGTCCGGCTGATCGCGCAACACCGCTGGATCGCCGTTCCCCTCGTGCTCGATGTAGCTGGCCAGTTGATCCTGCCAGAACGTGATCGGATTGACACGCGTACAGCCGGCGGCGAAGAATAATACCCAAACGAACCAGGTGGCCGCTGCCCCCCACACCCACGCGGATGCATCGACTGACCGACCGGCCGCCGCGTGGCCGTTTTGACGGGTGGCACGGTCTGGTACTCCAGGCCGTGGAGATCGCTGACAATTATCTTTGGGCTCCCACGGCCTGGAGTACCAGACCGTGCCACCCATCGACCACGTACACTTCGGTGGTCGAGAATCCATCACTTGCGAACGACCGGCTTGGAACGACGCACGATCTTCAGTCCCTCGATAGTCTCGCCGGGACGATCCCCTTCCCGTGGCCCGGATCGTCGTACGCGAGCGTTCAGAGATGCCGCTAGAAACTCGGCCAATCGCGAATCGTCGGCCGACTCGGCTTCTTCAATGGGCAGGCGTCCGAACGTATTGCGGTAGTACGGTGCCGCCCCGTGCCCAACGAGCAAGGAGGCCGCGGCTCGCTGACCCTTGCGGGCAGCGTGGTGCAACGGGGTGCTGCCATGAATGTCCTGCACGTTAGGATCCGTACCCGCTGCCAGTAACAACTTGACGGACCGCTCATCGCCGCGGGAGGCGGCATCGTGGAGCGGCGTGCAGCCGAACTCATCCCGTATCGATGCGTCCGCTCCATCAGACAGCAGCGCAGCCACCACGTCGTGCCGGGCGCCGCGCACGGCCAGATGCAAGGGCGTGATGCCGTAGACGTTTTGCGCGTCAGGATTCGCACCCTGGTCCAGCAAAATCTCGGCGACCAATGTATGTCCCCAGCGGGCCGCGCAATGCAACGCCGTTTCCCCATCCACATCCTGAGCATTGACGTCTGGGTGGCCATCCAGAAGGGTCCGGACATCCGAAAGCCGCCCGTCGCGTGCCGCCCACCACAACGGTGAACGCTCCAGAGAATCTTTCGTTGCGCCGTCGGTTTGACCTGTTGACGCGATCGTCGCCGTCGGTCGCAGATCTTGCGAGTCATCGTCGTTAAAGCAGCAGTTGGCGATACTTGCCATCCGATCCGGCTCGCCCGTGTACCCGTAGTCTTCGCCGTAGAACGTACTCA
>JADFPW010000201.1 GCA_022562105.1 Planctomycetota bacterium | reverse complement strand
TGGGCATCAGCCCGCGCTACATCCAGGACAAGATCTCGAACTCGCTGGTCTCCGAGCAGGCCCAGAAGGAAAAGTGCATCAATCCGTTCATGGTCATGAACGAACTCGAGGCGGGGTTGGCCCATCATTCGTTGATCAACGACGAGGAACTCAAGAAGCAGTACAAAGAGCTGCTCAACGTGGTGCGCGAGGAGTACGACGACATCCTCAAGGGCGAGGTCCAGCGGGCGATCTCGGCCGATGAAGAGGCGGTCAAGCGGCTGTGCGGGAACTACATCGACAACATCCGGGCCTACACCCAGAAGGAGACGGTCCGCGACAAGTACACCGGCAGGGACATCGATCCCGACGAGCGACTGATGCGCTCGATCGAAGAGAAGATCGACATCCCCGAGTCGCGCAAGGACGACTTCCGCCAGGAGATCATGAACTACATCGGGTCGTTGTCGCTGGACGGCAAGCGTTTCGACTTCCACACCAACGCCCGGCTGCAAAAGGCGTTGGAGCTGAAGCTGTTCGAGGATCAGCGGGACACCATCAAGCTCAAGAACGTCGTCTCGGGGGTGGTGGACGACGAGACCCAGGCCAAGATCGACGTGGTCAAGCAGCGTCTGATCAAATACTTCGGCTACAACGAGACCAGCGCCACCGACGTGCTCAACTACGTGGCCAGCATTTTTGCTCGGGGCGACAGCCAGCAGGACGACTAGACGGCGAGGCGCGTTGTCAGACGATGGAGAGAACCGCATGATGGTCCAAACGGTCAACGAATCGGGTGAGATTCAGGATGAGTTCCTGGCCGTCCGTTACGGGGCGACCCCCCAGGATTGGGAGGTGGCCGCGGATGACAAGCGGTTCGCCGAGCTCATCGACGGGAGGTTGATCATGCATTCACCGGCGGGGTTAACACATCAGCGTTTGTTCGGTTTCCTTCACCTCCTCGTCGCATCCTACGTTGAGCGGCATCACCTCGGCGAAGTCCTCACCGGGCCGTTCGTCATGGACCTAAGTTTGGAACGAAAGTTCGAGCCGGACATCATCTTTATGACACCCAAGACGACCGCGAATCTGGCGGAAGACCGCCTGATCGGACCGGCGGACTTGGCCGTCGAGATCGCCTCGCCCGGCACGAAAGCCTACGACCGAGGCGAGAAACGGGAATGTTACCGCGTAGGCCGGGTCGGCGAGTATTGGATGATCGATCCCTTCTCCAAGACCGTGACGCTCGATCGGCCCGCAGGGAACGAGATCGGCGCCTACCGGGAGAGTTGGGTGGAATCCGAAGCGTGTCCGGGGTTCGCGGTCCGAGCCGAATGGCTGTGGCAAGACCCATTACCGGCCGTTAGCGGTTGTCTGAGTCAATTGGAGACACGAGAGTAAGAAGGCAAGAGGCAAGAGGGAGCACGCGAAGGATGTACTGGGGATTCGTGTGAGATCCGAGATCCGATCGTTTCGAGATCTGATCGCGTGGCAGAAAGGCATCGAGCTCTGCAAACGGATATATGCAATATCGGCTACGTTTCCTGATGCCGAACGGTTTGGATTGATTTCACAGATCCGGCGGGCCGGCGTATCGATTCCCTCCAACATCGCGGAAGGGTACGGACGTAGCAGATCGGGAGACTACGTCCGGTTCCTGAACATCGCCCGTGGGTCCGCGGCGGAAATCGTGACCCAATTGGTCCTCGTGGAAGAGTTGGGGTTCGCGGACAAGGATCGGGTGCAATCGTGCATGCTGCTGACCGAGGAGACGGATCGTGTCCTCTTCGGACTCATCCGGGCAGTGGAAGGGAGCGGTTCGAGCTAGGGAGAAGGTAGGATGGCTTTGGCAGACGCATCAACGGGCGACTATAAAGACCTGGTAAGGAAACTGCGCGAGGATCTGACAGATCCTAATCTGCCGCGGAACGTGCGATGGCCGGAAAACCTGGTGGCGCTAATGCTGCGCGCCAACGGGTATTGCGAGTATTGCGGTACTGATCTCGTGAGTTCGCTAGAGGCCTTCTGGGCCAGCGAGACTGACCACGTGATCCCGAAGGACCGCGGAGGAGAGGATGATTACGAGCTGAACAAGGCCATTGCATGTAACTGGTGCAACAGGATTAAAGGCAAGTCCTGGCCAGACGACGCACCGGGGGTCGAGATAAGGGATCGTTCGGCGCGCATTGCGGCCGTCCGTCCGATGGTCCTGGAGCGGCGCCGACAACGGCGCTTGGTCGAGATTTTTGCGAGATTCCGGGAGGTACTGGAACTGAGAAGAGCCCAGCCCAAGGAGGTGGCGGATGAGGTGTAAGAGGCCTGTGCACCCTGATGCCGATCAGCCGCGGACCACGCCGTTGCGTGGAGGCGAACTTTCGCCTCTTGCCTCTTGCCTCTTGCCTCTTGCCTTCTGATCCCATGATTCTGCAGATCGAAAAAAACCACCAGCGCTTTCGACAGATCGTCAAGGGCAAAATACGCAAGGATCTGCGGAAATTCCTGACCCGGGGCGAACTGCTCGGCCGCGAAGGCAAGCACCTCATCAGCATTCCCGTCCGTGGAATTGAAACCCCGCACTTTCGTTACGGCGACAACAGCGACGCCGGGGTCGGCTCCGGCGAGGCCGGCCCGGGCGATGCGGTCGGCGATGAGGGCGGACTGGGTCCGGGCGGAACCCAGGAGGGAAACCACATCCTCGAAGTCGAGGTCACCCTTGACGAGTTGGCCGACATCCTCGGCGAAGAGTTGCAACTGCCCAAGATCCAGCCCAAGGGGCGCAAGCAGATCAGCGCCAAACACGATCGTTACACAGGCATCCGGCTGACCGGGCCGGAGTCGTTGCGTCATTTTCGACGGACGTTCCGCCGGGCGTTGCGCCGGCAGATCATGAGCGGAATCTACGATCCCGATCGACCGCGAATCTACTTCGAACGCCGCGACAAGGTCTACCGTAGTTGGAAAACGGTTCTCGTACCACAGTCCAACGCGTTGATCATCTACATGATGGACGTCTCCGGCTCGATGGGCGATGAGCAGAAGGAGTTGGTCCGTCTGGAAGCGTTCTGGATCGATGCCTGGCTGCGTCGCAACTACGAAGGCATCGAGGCCCGCTACATCGTACACGACGTCCGGGCCTCGGAAGTGGATCGGGAGACCTTCTATCACCTGCGCGAGGACGGCGGCACGCGGATCAGCAGCGCCTTTCGTGTTGCTCGCGACACCATCGCCAAGAACTACCATCCCGACGATTGGAACATCTACCTGTTCCACTTCTCCGACGGCGACAACAGCAGCGAATCGGATAGTCGGGAGTGCTGCCGATTGCTGAGAGAAGAGCTGATCCCCCAGGTGAACATGTTCGGCTACTGCCAGGTGGCCAGCGCGTACGGGAGCGGCAACTTCATCAACGTGCTGCACGAACATCTGGGCGACCTGGACGACGTCATCACCAGCAGGGTCAACACCAAAGACGACATCTACGACAGCATCAAGACCTTCTTCGCCCCCGGCAAGTAGAACCATGAACCAGCCGCTACCCAAGGTGCTTGTCGAGTACGCCGACCAAGCCGCCGAGCATGCCCGCCGCGAAGGGCTCGACTTCTACGAAACCATCTTCGAGATGCTCAGCATCGAGCAGATGAACCAGGTGGCGGCGTACGGTGGGTTTCCGCAGCGCTACCCGCATTGGCGCTTCGGCATGGAATACGAGCGCATGCGCAAGCAGCACACCTACGGCTTGGGCAAGATCTACGAGATGGTCATCAACAACGACCCCTGCTACGCCTACTTGCTCACCGACAATGCCCTGGTCGATCAGAAGACGGTGATAGCCCACGTCTACGGCCACAGCGATTTCTTCAAGAACAACATCTGGTTCTCGAAGACCAATCGCAAGATGATGGACGGCATGGCCAACCACGCCACGCGTGTTCGTCGGTACATTTCCCGCTACGGCCTGGACGAGGTGGAAGCGTTCATTGACACGTGTTTGTCGTTGGAGAACCTGATAGACCCACACTCGGTTTTCATGAAGCGTTGCAGCACTCCCAACCAGCGCGGGGCGCGAGCCGCGGACTTCAGTCCGCGCGGACTAAAGTCCGCAACTCGCTCGGAGCACCTGGGCACCCGTTACCCGGCCAAGCCCTACATGGATCGCTACATCAACCCCCCGGACGCGGTGGCCACCGAACATCGAGAGAAGACCGAGGCGGCTGAGGAAGCTGCTCTGAAGTATCCCGAGCACCCCCAACGCGACGTGTTGCTGTTCCTGCTGACCAACGCCCCCCTGGACGACTGGCGGGCCGACATCCTGGGCATCATCCGCGAGGAGGCCTACTACTTCGCACCGCAGGGTCAGACCAAAATCATGAATGAAGGATGGGCCAGCTATTGGCACTCCACCATCCTGACCAACTACACCCTCAATGCTGACGAACTGATCAGCTATTGCGATCACCATTCCAGCACGCTGGCCACCAGCCCCGGACGGTTGAATCCCTACAAACTGGGCATCGAGCTGCTCCGCGACATCGAGCGCCGCTGGAACACCGGGCGACACGGCCTGGAATACGAACGATGCACGTCGATGGAAGAACGTCGAGCCTGGGGCCAGGGCACCGAACCCGAGGGCCGAATCGTCGGGTTGGATTCACCCGGGCGCCGGAAAATCTTCGAGGTCCGACGCATCTACAACGACGTCACCTTCCTCGACGAGTTCCTGACCCCCGAGTTCGTGGAAGATCAGAAGCTCTACCACTACCGCTACGACCCAGCTACCCAACGCATGGTGGTGGTCGATCGCGACTTCAAGAAGATCAAGGCCCAGATGCTGTTCATGCTCACCAACCACGCCCAGCCGTACATCTACGTCCTGGACGGCAACTACCGCAATCGCGGCGAGCTCTACCTGGGCCATAGGCACACCGGCGTGGACATGGAGATCCGCTTCGCCGTCGATACGCTCAAACAGATCCACAAGATCTGGGGCCGACCCGTCCACATTCATGCGATGATCGACGACGAGCCCATGCTGTTCAGCTTCGATGGCGAACAATCGACCCAACAGCAGGTTGATGAAAGCGTGCCCGTACCCGCCCACGACCCCGCCGACGCCGCCACCTAATCCTTGTCGCCGTATCGACTCCGGAAAACGACGCCGTTCCAGCACGGCCGGATGAGGGAGCCAAGTCCGAGTTGCTTGGATGACGCGTATTCGCCCCTGGCTGCTGAGACGTCCGTGTTCAGTCGGCTTGGCGCCGATGCCGATAAGCCGGGATGGAATCTGCCCGATCCAGCATGTGGTGAAGCGACCGGGTAGGCGCAGAATCGGCGCGAACTGAGGTCCGCGACTCGCAGGCGGATTTGACGGCATTGGAGACCCAATCCCGCCCCCGAGCGTCGCACTCTTGGCTCGACGCCTTGAGTGGGCTAGAATGGGCAGGTGCAGGTAGTGAGCCGGCTGGAAGTCAAGTGAAGGAGACCGAAAGAGTGGTAGTACGCTACAAGCAGCTCGTCGCAGTGGCGGTTCTGGTGGTCTCGCTGTGGGCCACGCCCGCCCGGGCCGATCTTTTCGGAAACGTTGTCCTAGGCCTGGACGCCGCGGGATTCAACGT
The DNA here is from genome assembly GCA_022562105.1 of Planctomycetota bacterium. Classification (GTDB taxonomy): domain Bacteria; phylum Planctomycetota; class Phycisphaerae; order UBA1845; family UBA1845; genus JADFPW01. The sequence goes on along the minus strand of JADFPW010000201.1, from coordinate 2,627 downwards.
CACCGGGGCTCCCAATCCGCTGAGCGGCGGGCGCATCACCCAGATCGACCGAACCTTCGTGGGCGAAACACTCAATTTCGGAGCCACCGAACTCCAGCTTCTGGGGCCGATTTCCGTGAGTTTCGGCCATGGCGGCCGGGCCATTCAGACCTTCGATCTGTCGTTTTCCACCCTGGGACAGCCGTTCCAGTACATCTATTCCGCCGATACCGGTGGTCAGGAAACGCTGATCTCCGGCAGCTTCGCGATGGACGGCGACTTTTCGATCAACTCCTTCGGCTTCTACGACCTGACCCTGTTCTTCTCCAGCCGCCAGGACATCACCACCGAGGGGCGATTCAGCAACGTCGATGGCGAGGAGCAGGATTTTGACCTTGGCCCGGTCGATATCTCGGGGAACATCTTTGCCGATGTGTTGGCCGCCCTGCTTGATCCCGTCTTCGAAGCCGCCGGCGCCCAAAATATCTTCGCCAGCTTCAGCAGCCGTGGAGGGCTCGATCAGTCGCTGTTCTCCGCCATCCAGGGCCTGCCCGCCAATGCCGGTGGGGGTCTCGCCCTACCGTCCGGCGCCGCAGACAGCGTCAACGTCGGTCAGGGCGGAGGGACGATCCCCGAGTTCGCCTTCGTCGGAGTCGGCTACGACCCGGCTACCGGCCTTACAGCGGCGGGAAACACGGCCCCGATCCCCGAACCCGCGACGGCCTGCCTGTTGCTGGGCGGCCTGGGGGCGATCGCCGCCCACCGTAGGCTTCGGGGACGTAAAGCAACTGTTTAATTTTGTAAATACTGCACCACGCCGACCCGATTGAGGCCCAGATTGGGCTGTCGTTTGCCCCGCTTCACAGGTTTCGATGGCCGCATCCGCCCAGGACGGCCGACGGCGATCTACCGCAATCCAGCTCCAGCGTCTCGACGAGCGGGTACGGCCCTGCCCGGCTGTCTGCCCCCGCGAGCCATGGCAATTCTCCCAGCCAACGCGGACCTGGCTGGAATGCTTGTTGATCTGGTGGTCGGCCCGCCGTTTGAGTCCTAGGAGGGGCTGGTTGGAGGGGGCATCCGATGCAGTGCTTGACCCAATCGCCCGGGCGTGGGATACTACGGGCGCAGGCTGCGCGCTTGGGATGCGGCCTTGGGCGCTGGTGGTGTAGCCCCGAATTGATTCAATACTTCGTACGCAATGACGGGCGGACATGGTGTCTAGCGAGAAGGATGTGGTGATGAACGGAAAATGCGTTGCTGGTATTCGGATGTCCCGGCCAGTCCGGTCGGGGTTTACCCTGATCGAACTGCTGGTGGTGGTCTCGATCATCGCTTTGTTGATCTCGATTCTACTCCCGTCACTCAGGAAGGCTCGAGAGCAGGCCAAGCAGACGGTGTGCCTGGCCAACCTGAGCGGAATTGGAAAGGCCAGCTTCACCTACGCGGCCTTTGACCCCAACGAATTGGCCATCGGTGCCCATCCGCTCATTGGCGACGACCCGCGCGCCAACGGGAAGGCCGAATGGGGTGGCAAATCGGGGACAGGATCCGTCAACGGCTTCGATCTTACGGGCACCTATAGCACGGCCCAGAAGCGCGGGCCGTCGACTCGACCGTTGAACAACTTTGTCTACAAGAACGGCTTTGCCGATAACTTCCTTTCGGGGATGTCTGCGCCGCATCTGCCCTGGTTGGCAGATGCAAAGCTCAAGATTGAGCAGTACCGCTGCCCATCGGACCGAGGTTGGGTGGGTGGACGGATCGTATCCGGGAGGGATAGCGAGGCCTGGAGGGGCTCGCGGATGAGCGCCTGGGATTTCTGGGGCAACAGCTACCACGCCAACGTGTCTTTCATCGGCATACCAGGTGGTAACTGCAGGCTGCTGAGCAACGCCATGTTCCTGCGGCCCATGTCGCGGGTGCCCAACGCATCGGGCGTGGTGATGTACTGGGAGGCGCCTGCACGAGATTCGGCGTTGCAGAACTACTCCTGCGATATGCCACCGGTGCTAAGCGGTGAACTGACTTGTGATACCGGGCCACCTTGCAGCGGTACGTGCGGGTGGCTGAACGATCCGAGCGGATATGAGTATCCGATCGTGGGATGGCACGGACGGAAGGATATTCACACGGCCGTTTTTGGGGACGGGCATGGGGCCGCGGTGTATTTCCACGGAATCGCGAGGCCCATCCCGCAGCTTTCGAGCTATCCCCTGCTGGTTACCAACTGTGAGACCGGCGATTCTGTTCAGACAACCTGTGCAAATTGGAGGTGCGTAATCAACAGAGGTCCGGGATGGGCGATAGATACGTTGCCATCGCCTCCGATCTGCACCCTCCTGCCCTGTGCGGGGGCGGACGGCGGACATTTATAGTCTAGTCTTGGAGCGCAAGTTGATGGATCGTACGACCGTGATGCAGTACCAGAGTGTGGGGTACCCATGAACCAGTTTGACGAAGGTCGTAAGCGTAAGATTCTGATCGGGATTGGCTGCGGAATCCTGGTGGTTGCCGGAGCCATCACCGTCGCCGCTTGGCCGCGCAGGCCGAAACTCGTATTAGTCCCGTACGTCGAGCAGGTGGAGGTTGACGAGGAAGAAGAAGTCGATGAACCCAAGGTTCGTGAGCTCCGTGAGCGGCCGGAAACG
>JADFPW010000200.1 GCA_022562105.1 Planctomycetota bacterium | reverse complement strand
CGTCATCCTAGCTCCTTCCCCCTTGCCCGCCATCGTTCCGCCTTCTGACTTCCTCCTTCGTCCTTCCGCCCACTTCCCACGGCCTGGAGTACCAGACCGTGCCACTCTTGACCCCTTGACCCCTTGACCCCTTGACCCCTCGGTCCCTCGGTCCCTTCCGGCTTTAACACCTCAACCCCAACGGCCCGGGATAATCGATCGGCAGGCTCCACCGGTTAGAAAACGGTGCCGCATGTTGAAAACCGGTGTCACACGATGGTTTTAAGAAGTCAGCGGGCCGGCTTCATCCGCGCGAGTGGAACTACTTCGTCAATGGGCAGCTAAGCGTAGGACACGGGCAAGCTGGGCTTGCCCATGGTACCTGTGGCGGAGCGTGTTTGGTGCATGCCCAGCCTGTCCACTACACGAAAAGCCACGAGACCACCAGGAACACTGGCAGGAGGATGCACGCGCTGTATCCGACGTATCCGAAGAAGCTGGGCATCTTGATGCCGGACTGTTCGGCGATGCTCTTGACCATGAAGTTCGGGCCGTTGCCGATGTAGGTCATCGCACCCATGAACACCGCACCCAGGGAAATGGCCACCAGTAGGTCGTTGCGAATGAACCGGCCATCGCCCAAGGACACCAGATTCGATCCGCCCGCCTCGGTCATGGCTTCCGCGGTGGTGAAGAAGACCATGTAAGTCGGGGCATTGTCCAGAACGGCCGAAAGTCCACCGGTCGCCCAGTAGAAGTGGTCCGGGCTGGTCAGCGGAAGATCCGCACCGCTGGCCTTCAAGATCGCGATGGGCACCTGCATGCAGATGAAAATGCCGACGAACAGGGCGGCCACTTCGAGGATGGCGTGATAGTTGAACTTGTTCGACTCGCGCAATCCGCTTGGGGTGGTCCATAGCGATAGGGCGGTGAACGCCAGCATGAAAAGTTCGCGCATGTAGTCAAACGCCACAAATCCTGTTCCCAGGAATTCCTCGCCGGGTTTGATCAGGGCAACAGACAACACCACGCCTATCAGCCAAAGAAAGTTGCTGCGACCCTTGAGCGATAGACGGGTGCGTTGGGTTTCATCAGCCCGGATATCGGCTTTGGTTTCCTTGGCGTAGGCTCGACAATCCCAGAAGTAGTAGATCACCAGCACGACGGCACAGGTCATCGCCCAGGGCATCCACAGCCCGAGTGTCCACAGAAAACCGACGCCCTTGAGGAAGCCGAGGAAGAGGGGCGGATCACCGATGGGCAGCAGGCAGCCGCCGATGTTGCTGACCAGGAAGATGAAGAAGATCACCGTGTGACGAACATGGCGACGTTCGGAGTTGGTCTGCAGCAGCGGACGGATGAGCAACATGCTGGCCCCGGTGGTCCCGATGAAGCTGGCCAGCAACGCCCCGACGCCCAGAAACGCACAATTGGTCCCCGGATGGGCGGCCAAGTCACCGCGCAGGCTGATGCCGCCGCTGATGACGTAGAGGCTGAACAATAGCATGATGAACGGGATGTACTCGGCCAGGATGCCGTGTTGCAGGACGGTGATGACGCTGCCCATCCCATCGGCCCAAACGTAGTAGGCCAGGGTCATGGCTGAAAAGCTCAAGGCCACGCAGAGCCGGTTGACGTTGTGCTCCCACCAGTGTTCGGTCGCGGGAATCAGCGGCAGGATGGCAATCGAAAGCAGCAGCCCGGCGAACGGCAAGCACGCCCATAGTGGCGGGACGTGATGATCACCGCCGTGGGTGGTCGCAGCGTGGGCCGCGCCGGAAAGCGAATCGAAGATCAGGAAGGTGAGCAGACCGGCGCCCAACGCCAACGCCAGCCAACCAAACAGGCTCAAGCCGGCGGCGCCGTGGTCCCCCTCGTCGCCATGTCCCACCGATTCCAGGGCTAGTTCCGGATTCATAGGATTCTCATCACCGACTTGTTGCAATACTGTGCCTCCAACGCCGGCCGCTGGGAGGCTACTCCCCGGCCTGCACCCAAATGGGATGTCACAAAGTTGACACACGCCGCGTCGACGAACATGGTGCCGACGCAGCGTCGCAGTCCGACCTGGAACGAGTTCAGTCAGGGTATATCGGCCGTTCGTGCCGATCGCTTTCCCTGGCCACCGACCTGCCCGTGGTGTGCGACTGCGATACCGCTGCGCATGATGGACCAAGAGAACCTTCGTTTCCAGCCCCACGGGGTGTCAATCCGGGCTCACGCTATAGGAATGGAACACAATCCCTGCGGGTTCGAGGCGGGGAACCCGGGTCGGGCCGCTCCCGAGCCGATAATTCTCTGCGGGCGTAGCCCGCCTGCTGCGGGGCGCCTCTCCAGCCGTCGCTACGCGGCTCGCTGGCCCAGGGGGAGGCGGGCGGCGGTTTGCCCTTGCCGGGATCCTAGTCTATGGTAGATCGGTAGGATTGTGAGACTGGCACCCGGAGCGGGTGTTGGTCGCTAGCGGCTGGTTTGGTCCCATATTCGGCCGACCGCCCGCAGATGAACGAGGCTCTTGGTCATGCATTATCCATCGACAGCCTGCGCTCGTGAGCGAGTCGGACCACCCAAGGGCCGGCGGATCCGACGTTGCTCGGACACCGGGGCCGTCGGTCAGCCGCATGCGATCGAGGATCACCTCTGGCGCGGTGCCCAGCTCACCTAGATCCGCCCAATTTCCTGGAACGTTTCGGCGCTCATCCTGCGTCCTCGCCCTGGGGTTAGCGCGAAGCCCATCTGCGGTACGACGCGACCTTCCCGACGCGAGCGGGGGCCATCGAAATCGAATCTGTCTACGTCATCCGAAGGGAGGCATTGGGAAACACCATGGCCGACAACCGCAAAATACGCGTAATCATCATGGGCGCCGCCGGGCGCGATTTCCACGACTTCAACGTTTACTGGAAGAACCGACCCGAGGTGGAAGTGGTCTGCTTCACCGCCGCCCAGATTCCGGACATCGCCGGGCGTGTCTATCCGCCTGAGTTGGCCGGCGAGCGCTATCCGACGGGCATTCCCATCCACGCGGAGGAGGAGCTGGAATCCCTGATCCGCGAGCACAAGATTGATCAGGTGGCGATGGCCTATTCGGACGTGCGGCACGAGTTCGTCATGAATCGGGCGGCGGCGGTGAATGCGGCTGGGGCGGATTTTCGTCTCTTGGCCGCTGCCCGCACCATGGTGCCGAGCAGCAAGCCGGTCATCGCGGTGTGCGCGGTGCGGACCGGGTGCGGCAAGAGCCAAACTTCGCGGCGGGTCACCGAGATTCTCAAGGAGATGGGCAAGAGGGTGGCGGTGGTCCGACACCCGATGCCCTACGGCGACTTGACCAAGCAGATCTGCCAACGATTCGCCAGCTACGAGGATCTCGACAAGCACGAATGCACCATCGAGGAACGGGAGGAGTACGAGCCGCACTTGGCCCAGGGCAACCTGGTGTTCGCGGGTGTGGACTATGAACGGATCCTGCGAGCCGCCGAAGAGGAAGCCGACGTCATCCTGTGGGATGGCGGAAACAACGACACGCCGTTTTTCAAGCCGGACCTGCACATCGTGGTCGTCGATCCGCACCGGGCGGGCCACGAGCTTCGCTATTATCCGGGTGAGACGAACCTGCGCATGGCCGACCTGGTGGTGATCAACAAGGTGGGGACGGCGGAGGCGGCCGACCTGGCGACGGTCGAAGCCAACGTGGCTCAGGCCAATCCGTCAGCCACCGTGGTCCGGGCTGAGTCACCGGTGACAGTCGAGGATCCGGCCGGCGTCAAGGGCAAGCGCGTGCTGGTGGTCGAGGATGGGCCGACGTTGACCCACGGCGAGATGCGGTACGGAGCCGGTCACGTGGCCGCCCGCCAGTTCGGCGCCGCCGAGATCGTGGATCCCCGTCCCTATGCCCAGGGGACCATCAAGGGCGTGTTCGAGAAGTACAATCATCTGACCGACATCCTGCCGGCGATGGGATACGGGGACGCCCAGATGAAGGACATGGAAGAGACGATCAACCTGACTCCCTGCGATCTGGTATTGATCGGTACGCCTATCGATTTGGGGCGGTTGTTGACCATCAACAAGCCGTCAACGCGGGTGCTGTATGAGCTGAAAGAGGAGAACCCGGAGATCATCCGGGCCGCCGTCGCCAAGGCTGTTGGGTAGTAACAGACTGTTTCACAACGTGCACAGGTTGAAAACCTGTGCCACACCCACCGGTTGGAAACCGGTGCCACACAAGGACGTGAAACAGCTTCTAAGTCGCATAGGCTGGTGCCACCCAGAATGGTAAACCATACTGGGTTGGTTCAGAAAATCTTGGATGAACCGACGCGATCGATGCGCGATTCATCAGAAGGAGGTGTTGCATGAGCGCTGTCGAGAGCATGACCGCTGAGAAGAATTCACCCACGACCTCGGTTGAGCATTCGGCCTGGGTCGATCAGTTTAGTGCCAACAACTACGCACCCCTGCCGGTGGTCATCGCCCGGGGGGAAGGTTGCTGGGTCGAAGACGTCGAGGGCAAGAAGTACTTGGATATGCTCAGCGCCTACTCGGCGGTCAACTTTGGGCATAGTCATCCGGAGATCGTCGAAGCGTTTGTTGAGCAGGCCAAACGCCTCACGCTGACCTCGCGTGCGTTCCAGAACGATCAGTTCGGCCCGTTCTGCAAAGAGATCACCGAACTGTGCGGCCAGGATCGCGTTCTACCCATGAACACGGGGGCCGAGGCTGTCGAAACGGCGCTGAAGACGGCGCGCAAGTGGGGCTATCAGGTCAAAGGCGTCGCCCCGGACGAAGCGGAGATCATCTGCTGCGAGGGCAACTTTCACGGCCGCACCATCACGGTCATCAGCTTCTCCCGTGATCCACAGTTCAAGGACGGCTTCGGGCCGTTTACGCCGGGTTTCAAGGTTGTGCCCTACGGGGACGCGAAGGCGTTTGAGGCCGCCATCACGCCCAATACGGTCGGCTTCCTGGTCGAACCCGTCCAAGGCGAAGGTGGAATCGTCGTGCCACCGAACGGCTACCTGACGGAAGTTCGGCGAATCTGCACCGAGCAGAACGTGCTATTCATCGCCGATGAGGTGCAATCGGGACTGGGTCGGACGGGCAAGCTCTTCGCCTGCGACCATGAGAACGTCAAACCCGACGTGCTCATTTTGGGCAAGGCGCTGGGCGGTGGGATGATGCCGGTCTCGGCCGTGCTAGCCTCCAACGAGGTCATGGGCGTGTTCAAACCCGGCGATCACGGCAGCACGTTCGGCGGGAATCCGCTGGGTTGCGCTGTTGCCCGAGTGGCCATGCGCATCCTGATCCGCGACAAGCTCTCGGAGCGTGCCGCCGAGCTCGGTGAGCCGCTCATGGACCGACTGCGCGAGCTCAACTCGCCCATGGTCAAGGAAGTGCGAGGCAGAGGTCTGTTCATCGGGATCGAGCTGCATGACTCGGCCGGTGGGGCGAAGAAGCTGTGCAAGCAACTCAAGGACGAGGGCATGTTGTGCAAGGAGACCGTGGAGAACGTCATCCGCTTGGCCCCGCCATTGATCATCGAGCAGAAGGATCTCGATTGGGCCTTCGAGCGAATCGCTCGGGTGCTCTGCCCCTGATGGCGATGGGGCGGGGTTTCGCAGGTCCATCGATCGGCGGTACAATGTGCGCCGATGGTGAGGTGACCTATGGAACTATGGCTGCCGGACCAAATCGCGCTGGACGGTGCGTCCGCGGGCTTGCTCGCGGACATCGCTGATGCTGCGCGCACGGTCAACGAGTACAGGCCATTGGAGGCGTCGGTGGTTCGGCGGATCCGGGATGATTTGTTAGGAGATCGCGTCTACAACAGCAATGCGATCGAAGGTAGCTCATTGAGCTTCCGCGAAACGGTCATGATCCTCGAGACTGGCGAGATCAGCGGCGGAAGGCCAAGGGAAGCACGGGAGGCCCGCAACCTGGGCGATGCGGTGCGAAAAGTGAACGCGTGGCTGGATGAAGAAAAGCCCTGCCACCAGCCCGAACGTCTTCTGGAGATTCACGGCATTCTGCTGGGAGAGATTGCAGACGATTACGCGGGGCGATACCGAACAGAAAGCGTCATGATTCGCGCCGCCAAGCACCAGCCGCCGGATGCGTCATTGGTTGGACCGCTGATGGAACGGGTGCTGGAGCGGGCCGCGAACCCTGTTGGCGTTACACCCGTGATTCAAGCGATTTGGACGCATTGGGCGATCGCCCGGATTCACCCGTTCATGGACGGGAACGGCCGGATGGCCCGACTGTGGCAGGATCTGGTACTCCTCCAGGCAAGACTATCTTGCGCCATCATCCGCCCCGAGGATCGTCGCGAGTATCTTGATGCACTTACGAACGCCGATGACGGCGACTTGAACCCGCTGATCCAGTTGGTCGCCCGCAGACTGCTCGCCTCCTTCGACAAGTATTTTCTTCACATCCGAGAGGACAAGGAGAGTCAGGCGTGGGTCACCGAGATTGCCGGCGAAGGTGATGCCCGCGCCGAGGAGCGTTCCACGCTCGAGTACGAACGCTGGGCCCGGGTCATGGAGCAGCTTCGTTTCGAGTTCACCGAATGCGCAGCCGCCGTCACGCGTCAGGCATCGCGAATTCACATCCAAGTGAGGCCCTATGACCTGCTGGATCGTGATCGATGGGAGAACGTTCGATTGGGTATCAGGACGGACAAGACGTGGTTCTTTGTGCTCGATCTCCATCGCACCGGCGCCGGGTGGGGCCGACGATTCTTCTTCTTCTTCGGCAAGCATTATGGGGATACGGACAAGGAGAATGAGCGGGACAAGAAACCGACTGTCACTTTGCTCGTTAGCGAGGCGGACGCCACCGGTGAAGGCAGGCGTCTCGACCAAATCGAAGCATGTCCTCTCTCGTTGAGAGAGGTTTTTGTCGTGGACGGTCACCTGGTTCGCAAGCGACATGACCTAGCGGCGGATGACGACGTTTACGACCGCGACGTTTCTGCTCTTCAGATCGCCCGGGATTTCATTGGGGAAGCGGTCAAGTATCGCCTTCCCTAGCCGTATCAGGCTCAAGAAGAACAGGATGGGATAACCTCAATGCCAGGGAAGCTGCATGGAAGAAGCCTGATATCGTCCAAGGATCTGACGACGGACGAGTACGCAGAGGTTCTGCACACGGCCGTGATTCTGAAGCGCCAACGCCGGAGCCGGACACCCAATCTGGAGTTGACTGGCAAGACGCTGGCGATGATCTTTCAGAAGCCGTCGCTGCGCACGCGGGTGTCGTTCGAGGTGGGGATGACCCAACTGGGTGGGCACGCCATCTACCTGGGGCCGAGCGACATCAAACTCGGGGCTCGCGAGACCACCGAGGACATTGCCATCGTGCTGTCGCGCTACGCCGACATCATCATGGCCCGAGTGTTCGGACACGACATCGTCGCGGATCTCGCGCGACACGCTGGTGTGCCGGTGATCAACGGGCTGTCCGATCGCGAGCATCCGTGTCAAATTCTGGCCGATTTGCAGACCGTACAGGAGAAGAAGGGGCGGCTGGCCGGTCTGCACATGGTCTACGTGGGTGACGGGAACAACGTGGCCCATTCGTTGATGTACGGCTGCGCCCGGGTGGGCATGAGTCTGACCGTGGTGACCCCGGAGGGTTTCGAGCCCGACGCCGAGATTCTGGCTGACTCGGTCGAGATCGGCCGATCCCAGAATGCGACCATCGCCTCGAGCCGAGATTTGTCCGCGTCGGTCAAGAATTGTGACGTGATCTACACCGACGTCTGGGCGAGCATGGGCCAGGAAGCCGAGGCCGACCAACGCCGACAATTGTTCGCACCCTACCAGGTGAACGAGTCGGTGCTGGCCCGCGCGGATGCGGAATGCGTGGTGCTTCACTGCCTGCCGGCTCATTACGAGGAGGAAATAACCTACGAGGTGACCCGCTCGCGGAACTCGGCTATCTTCGATCAGGCAGAGAACCGCCTGCACGCCCAGAAGGCGCTCATGGTACTCCTGGCCGGCTAATGGCCGGGGTCGGTCGCAACCGATCTCCTGGGTGCGGGATGACATTCCAGAAGGAGCGACCGAACATAGTGGGTTGGCGGAACAGGCGGCGAGCGGTATGAAGGTAAAATGCACCGCGGACACGTAGGGGCACGATGGCTACTCACCCCGTTGCGCCCGCGATGCCACGGAAACACCATGGGTAATTCGCAGTCTCAGACTACATTACTGACCGGTGGCACCGGCCTGCTGGGG
>JADFPW010000199.1 GCA_022562105.1 Planctomycetota bacterium | reverse complement strand
TTACACTCTGTCACGGAACGGCCTCCTTGCCTTCGTATGGTTGAGTCGTCAAAACCCTAATCATACAAGGTCGAGAAGGCCGTCTCTATGCGCAAACCACCTCACACTCGTGAATTATCCAGGCTAGTCGAGTTTCTACCAGGGGAGAGGCTGTCGGGTGCCCATGCCCGGTCCGAGGACGATCGCGTTGAGAAGCAGGCGGCCTGATCCCTCGAGATATCCCCGGACAAACGGATCCGAGGCGAACAGAATCAATTGCCCGTTGCCGACTCGCTCGATCGTCGCGTAGGCGGTGTTGGCCCATCTCGATCTGGCCTCGGGCCACAACAGGCCGCTCAAACGAAGCTCATCCTCGTCCATCAATCGTACCGGCGTAGCGACGGGGTGCTTGCTCATGTAGGCGGAATCACCGGATAGCAAGACAGGGAGGCGATCGCCCAAACCGAAACAGAGCCAGTGTTCCGGATCCAGCGTGGCTCCAACCATCACCCCGTGCGGTTGATAGATGCGCTGCCACTCGTCCTGGCGGCGTAGGGTGTCAGTGTCCTTCTTTTTCGCGGCTTTGGATTCGTTCTCCGTTTCGGGAGCTTTCGAGGTGTCGGCAGCTTCTTCTGTGTCAGAAGAGGCATCGACTTCGGTAGTCCCGGTCACGTCGGATAATTCCGGCGTGGCTGCCGCCCCCCATACGACTGCAGGATCCACGTCAATCGTCCGAGCGTCATTCTCTCTCTTCATCGCCTCGGCGTAGACGTCGAGTTTGTCCAACACATCGCGTTTGCGTCGAACGGCGGAGAAGTCTCTCTTCTCATCTGCGAATAGCGTTGCGGCTGAACTCAGGGCGATCAGCGTGCCGCCGGATTGAACCCACGTCTTGAGCCGGGATAGCTCTCCATCGCCCAGCGCACGGCTCAATCCCCGGGAGTGCGGCAGGATGAGGACGTTGTACTTGCGGAGATCCCCGCGACCCAGGGCCTGAACGTTGATCGGCGAGCAGCGCATGCCGAGGCGATCGTCAAGCAGGTGCCAAATGGCGCCGAAGGCGGTGGTGGAAATCGGCCATTGCGAAGCGATCGCCACGCGCGGCGGATGGAGGAGGTCGAAACGTCGGCCGCCCAGATCGGGGCCTTGCTCGCTCAACGCTCCATCGACGGGCGTGATGTGGACATGGGGCAGCCGGCTGAGCCCGGTTAAGACGTTGTGCAAGGTCGCGGGATTCTCGTGATTGCGGAGCAGGACGGTACCCGGTTGGTAGTCGGCGCCGGAGTGTTTGAACGGCTTGGTGGCGACGCGTGGTTTGCACTCGGCGTTGAAAAGGGCCACCAGCGCCTCGTAGATCTGTGAACTTGCTCCGTCGATCAGGTAGCCGTACCGACCGGTAGCGAGCACCTGGGATGACGAGTTTCGGGGGGCGTCAACCGGACGGAGTTCCGCCGGCTCCACGGTCTTAGCCCAATAGGCTTCCAGGCCGTAGGCCATGCTGAGGTTCCACGCCGTTACGTCGTAGAGTTTCGATCCCCGTCGCCGTTCCAGTTCCTTGCGTTCCTCGTTGAGGAACTTGTCGGACGTATGGGGGTCGAATCCCAGGATGGCGTGCAATAGACGGGTGTGAGGCTGGGCGGACGATATCACGATGGTCTCAGGCGGAAGCGTTTTCTGCTCGTAACGATGTCCCCAAACGTCCACCGCACCGTGGGCATCAATGCTGCCGGCGGCTTGCGACATCTCGATGCCTTGTCGATCCAGTAACTCGATCAAGCGTTGTCGGCGAGCTGTGTCGGGCGAGGGAGGCAGCAGAAACGTCCCGGTGTGTTGGCTCTCGGGTGTTGGATCAACGGCTGCCCGCCGATCGGCCAGATAGTCAGCCAGTATTTCCCTTCGATTGGCCCGGAGCGTTTCGAGATTGGCCATGCTGCTGACGACGTGGTGGTGGACCGCCTGGCGATAGGTCAGGGTCATACCGGATGGTTGCTTGAGGGAGGCGGAGTTCACGCCGGCTTGTTCATAAAGCAGGCCCACGGCGCCGAGCAAACTTCCCCAGGCGTTGGTGTAGCCGGGATACCACTCCTCGTACCACTCGCGGGTGTAGTAGCTCCATCCAAACTGATCAAATGCCCGGGCTTGATCCGCCGAGAACCGCCGGCGCCAGTCGAGAATGTTCTTCGAGAGATCGACGTTGAACGGCTCGCGTGGCGGGTCGAAGAGGTAGGTATCCAATCCGCCCATCTCGTGCGAATCGACGAGCAGGTGCGGGTTCCATTCGAGAATCTCGGCGGATCGGCCCCGAGTCTCGGGATGCACCAGCATGAGCCAGTCGCGGTTGAGGTCGAAGAGATAGTGATTGCCGCGCCCCGCCGACCAGAGACCCTGATGGGACATGGATTGGTAGTCCGGGTTCAAGACCTTGCCGGTTAGATGTTGGAGTTGGGCGAGGTAGCGTTCCCGGCCGTCCGGGTTCATAAGCGGATCAATGTGGATGACGAGTTCGTCGCGCAGCCGCTTGGTCGCTTCGTCGGTGCCGGCCGCCAGCTGGTAGGCGAGTTGCATTGCGGCGTCCGTACTGGAGAGCTCGTCGCCGTGAATCGCGTACGCCATCCAGGCAATCCCGGGTAGGGAATCCAGAATTGCATTTGCCTCGGTGTCGCCTGCATCCAGCAATCGAGGATCGGCTAGCTTGTGATTGTCCGATCGAATCTCTTCCAGGCGTCCATGGTTTTCGACGCTGGTGATAGTTAGGTAGTACAGGGTGCGAGCTTCGTGCGTTTGGGCGTAGGGCGTCAGGGTGACGAACGGCGATGCATCAGCGAGGGCTTGCAAGTATCGAACCAGCGGATCGTACCGGACGGCTCGTTCGCCGACGGCGTGTCCAATGACCGAAGCCGGTGAGGGAACGCGAGAATCGATGGCGTTCGGATCGACGAAGGGCCCGGTTTCATCGAGCGACGGTGAGGGTTGGGCCTGTGCGCTTCTTCCCGTACCCATGCACCCAAGACAGAGAACCACTGATGCAGCAACCGCCGTTCGCCTACCAGGCTTAATGCCGGAGAATCGAAATAGTCCGTCGATCATGGAAGATGCTCCCAGCAACTATTGACCAAGGAATGTCCACAAGGTTGGTATGATTAGACGATTCCGGCGGTCGCTGTCAACGGGTAACAGGTGGCGTTGTCCGATCGGCCCAGGCAATGTCACCGGATGCGACGCCCCAGTCGGGACCGAAGAATCCGGCTACACGAATACCTGCCGTACCCTGGGTCAATACGTCCGGGCCCAGAACGAGAACATCCGGATAGGCGATTCCCGAAACGAAGTAGGGCAATCGGTCGGTGAGCCTCATTCCCGCGATCCCCGAACCGCCGACCACCCCGACGAGGGCAATGTCACTATCTGGTCTCGGGCGGATCAGCAGGCATCCCAAATCGTCGCCTCCGAGGCGATCTTGGCCCACGATGACCATCCCTCGGCGAATCTGAACAGGGCTGCTCGCCATCAGGGCTGACCAGGCATTGTTCGTATCCGCGTTGCCATAAAGGACTACGTTGCGATCCGGTTGGGACTTGGCGTCGAAGGAGCGATCGGAGACAACATCAACCGATCCGTTGCCACGGTACCAGAACGTTTCCGCGTCATATCGAGCCTTGGCCAAGGCCCACACGTTCTCTTCGGGTGTCCCCTGCGTGCCGTAGACGAACATGAAACGATTGGTGAACACCTGCTTGAACGGACCGCCGCGGTGGGGGCCCTTGTAGGACGGCGGAAGTTGGCCGACAACTGACCAGGTCTCGGCAGTACGGGCCAGGTGGACTTTCGGTTGCTGCTCGGGCCAGGGAATGTCGGCGATTTGCTGTCCGTCGAGCTGCACCATGACCCGGCTGCCCGGCTCCATGTGGCCCAAGTCGAAAGCCAGTCGAGACACGTTTTCCGTCGTTCCCACGAAACGCCGCCGGCCCGGATCGAAACGCACCTTCACCCTGCTTGGTGTCAGTTGTTTGTTCTGTGCTTCGATGGATACCCAATGGGCGGCGGCTGAGACGGCCGGGTTCACGGTGGTGAAGTCCACTTCTCGAACGATGGTAGTCGGCGGTCGGGCGTGGCGGGCGAAGAAATCGAACATCGGTGCCCAATCGACGCACCCGACGCCGGGTTCATCGGACGAATCCCACCAATGGCCTTTGCCGGGCTCTTCGTGGAGGACATAATCTCGGTGAAACGCCGACAGGTGCTCGGCCATGGTGCGGGCCTGTTCGACGGGGACATTGTCGTCGGCGTCGCCGTGCAATATGTAAATCCCATGAGCGGCATGATTCGCGGACAGGGCCAGCGTATCGCTGGACGCTGTCGCACGGCGGAGGATGGATTCCACAGATGTCCCGTCCTTATACTCTGCCGCTCCGGTATAGGACTGAAAACTGATCCAACCGGCACTGGGAGCGATGGCGGCGAACCGGTGAGCAAATGTGGCGCCGAGGCTCCAGGCTCCATGGCCTCCCATGGAATGACCGGTCAAATATATGCGAGACGGATCGGCAGCGAGTTCCCGTTCGGCGAGATCGAGCACTTCGAGCGCATCGATTCGCCCCCAATCCTCCCAATCGAATCCATAAGAGCGTCGATTCGTCGGTGCAACGATGTGGCCCCAGCTCTTGGCTGAGTAGGAGGCAGCCTGACCCAACGCTTCAACACCGGCTCCGTGTAGCGTTAGAAACAGGGCCGGTTTAGGATGGTCATCTCCTATGGGCTGGGCAGGGCGCACCGCGTAGTACTGTACGCTTCCATCGATCCGGCTGACAAATGTTTGCTTGCGGAGTTGCTGAGGATGGCGGACACGGAGCGGAATCGTCGCGGAATCAACGGCCGTCGAGGCATGGTCCGTCTCTTGTATTAGCGTGAGTTCGATGTGTACGGACGAGTCTGCGCTCTGTGCGCTTGCGGTGACGCGGAAAGGCACCTTGCGAACGCTCAACGGGGCAATCACCGGAACAGGCGTCAGCATGGACCGTTCGGGCTTTGCAGCCTCGCGGTCGGGTTTATCAGTGTCCTTCTCGGCGGGCTCAGGCGCCGGTGCGATGCGGGCCGACAGAACCATCCGCGTCAGAGGCTCGATCGTGGCATTGACCACAACGACGGCGGCCCACGTGTCGGCGGCCTGCCCCACCACCAGATCCGGCGTGGTGGTGTCGAGGGTGTCCAGAAATACGGGAGCCCTAGGTGAAAGCAGGCGCGCCCACAGTGCTCCCCGACCGCAGACGAACAGCAGCTCGTTGGTCCCCTGTCGCAGATGGATCGGCAAACGAACGAAGCCATACCGATAGGGATCGCCCGCCCGCGGTTCGCCGTTGACGTAGACGAGACTGTGCCCTCGAGCTTCGAGTAGGGCGATGCGATCGGTGTGACTCTCTACGGTAACGAACGCATACCCGTGGCTGAGGGCGGGTGCATTGAACCATCCCTTGTCGTTGGCCTGCGCAGCCGTCCAGGTACGCGGCTTACGGCCGACTGCAGCGACTTCGGTGCCCTCGCTCGGTGCTACCCAGGTTCCCGTAACGATCTGAGCCTCAATCGCGTCTAGGTGGATGGCCGATCTGCGAGGCTGATCCGTTCGTTCGATGACCAGGCATTCATCTAGCCCGATGATTTCAGGCTCGTCGGTCTGGGGCCAAGCCGGCAGAGCCATGAGTAGTACGGCAAACCCTGTGCAAAGGCCTCGGTGGAGGCGAAGGGCCAGGCTGTTGTCGGTCTTCATCAATGTTTCCTCTGGTGCAAGGATCGAGGGAGATCACGCCGGGTGCATGGTAGCGTAACACTTGATGAGTGTCTCCGCGGCTGGCAGCGGCACACCGCTGGGCATATTCGACAGACTTCGTTGGGACACCGGCAGCGCTGGTGTCAGTGGTGGTCGGGACGGTAAGATGCGAGCGCCCCTGTAGGCCTGGAGGTGTCGAAATGCCAAATTGGCCCTGGATAGAGCGGACGTTCAACTTCGACTTCCCGGCGAGCAAGTTCCCGGATCTATTGGAACGGGTACGCGGAACGCCGGTGCGTGTGGAGGCGTTGGTCAAGGGTTTGAGTCATGACGTCCTGACGCGCAGCCCCGGTTCCGGTTGGTCCATTCAGGAGAACGTCGGGCACTTGATCGATCTGGGGTATCTCGCGTTGCAGCGTGTGGGGGAGATCCTGACCGGAAAGGACGTTCTCGTGGCCGCCGACATGACCAACCGCAAGACCCACGAAGCGAACCACAACGCCAGGAACATGGCCGACCTGCTGACCGAGCTCCGTAGCGAGCGGGCTCAGTTGGTCTCTCGATTGGAGCAGCTCGACGAATCCGACTGGTCCAAGTCGGCCCTGCATCCGCGTTTGCACCAGCCAATGCGGATCGTTGACATCGCCCACTTTGACAGCGAGCACGACGATTACCACTTGGCCCGGATCAGCGAGCTAAAGCGGAAGTTCGGGAAAGTAAGGTGACTACGAGGCCTACTCCCCGATCAAGCTACCGTTGACCCTGCCGCCCGGTTGTTGTGAAATCACGGTCGGCCCCTGTTCAAAGAGGTGTTAACTGACGCAGACGAGGCGCATTGCTATGTGGTCCGGGCCGCGGAATATCTCGACGGCGATGCTGCGCTCGTGGGGCAATCGCGCCGACACGTTCGTGTGCGACGAGCCCTTGTATGCTCACTATCTGGTTCAGACCGGGATCGAACATCCGGGGCGGGACGAGGTGATCGCCAGTCACGAAACCGAATGGCGCAAAGCCATCGAGTGGCTCACCGGGCCGATCCCGGAGGGCAAGTCGATCTTCTACCAAAAGCACATGGCCCATCATCTGCTTCCGACTATCGACCGGGATTGGTTGAATGAGTTGACGCACTGTTTCCTGATACGCGATCCGGCGGAAATGCTGACCTCACTGATCGCCAAGTGGCCCCAGCCGACGCTGGCGGATACCGGGCTAGAACAGCAGGTCGAGCTGGTGCGATACGTTGAACGAAGCACCGGTAGGACGCCGCCGATCGTCGATGCACGCGATGTGCTGGAGGATCCGCGGGGGATGTTGGGCAAGCTCTGCGATGCGATCGGCGTCGAGTTCAGCGACTCGATGCTGTCGTGGCCGTCGGGTCGGCGCGATACCGACGGCATCTGGGCCAAGCACTGGTACGCCAACGTCGAGAAGTCTACCGGATTTCAACGCTACCAGCCCAAGGACGAACCCGTTCCGGCCGCCTATCGCGAATTGCTCGATGAATGCCAGCGGTTGTACGAGCAGCTGTATGTGTTGAGGATCCGCTGAGGCAAAGCCAGTGCATCCATCCCAGGCGTTGCACATGCAGCGGGCACACAATATACTGAACTGCGCAGGTCGGTCGGGTGCCCATCGCCTGGCGATGTTCCGAGGCTAGTGCGAGCCGCGGACGCCGATCCGCACAGATTGAAATCCGCGATCTGCCGGAAGGAGAAGCGCGCATGTCATCACGAGTTTCTACGTTGGTCATTGTCGTCACCGTGCTCGTCATGAGCCAATCGGCCCGGAGTCAGGTGAGCTACGTCGATTCGTCATCCGGATTGCAACTACCCGGCATGGAGGGCGGGCGGACCGAGATCGAGTTCGGCGACGTCAACGGCGATGGGCATCCGGATCTAGTCAGCATCGGTGACCACGGGTCGCCGTTCGTCAACACGGATGAGCACGGAATCATGGTCTGGTTTGGCGACGGGGCCGGGGGCTGGTCGCTCTTTCAGAACGGTGATTTCGGCTACGGAGGCATCGCCCTGGGTGACGTGAACAACGATGGGCAGATGGACGTCGGCTACGGGATGCACCACGACTATTCGGGCAGCGACTTTGGTGATCAATTGCTGGAAGTGGCCGTGGGAGACGGAACGGGCCGCAATTGGACGCCCTGGGATGATGGACTGGCGACCGACGGTGAGACGTGGGGCATGTTCGGTGTCGACTTTGCGGACGTCGACAACGATGGGGATTTGGACGTTGGGTCGATCGCGTTCGGCTGCTGTGCCGGTGTGCATGTCTATCTGAACGACGGCGACGGGAGCTGGACGTCGAGCTTCGGCTTCATCGGTGGGAATTCGCAGATGGAGTTCATCTTCGGCGACGTCAACGGCGACGGGTTGGCCGACTTCGCCTGCTCCCACGGTCTGGGCGATGGGACCGTCTATCTGGGCGATGGTCTGGGCGGGTTTACGCCCGCGGATGGAAACCTGCCACCCGAAAGCGG
>JADFPW010000198.1 GCA_022562105.1 Planctomycetota bacterium | reverse complement strand
GACGGCCTCACGCGAGCGTGGGCATGGCACCCAGGCCATGGCAGTAGGTCACTAAAGACAATGCGGGCAACGCACCTCGGCGGACTCGGCGGCCCCCAAAGTGAAGCCGTCGCGGCCACATCGGGTACAGGGCACCGGCTCGAAGTCCTTGATGAGTGGGTTCCAAACGATGGGCAGCGTTGATGACGCCTGGCGACGGGTGAGGCGTACGGTGCATACCAGAACGGGCAGGCGCAGGCGCTGAAGCTCGATCGGCTCGGCGGTCACATGAACCGTGTGGTCGCGGGCGAGATTGGCTGCTGCCTTGTCCCGGCGGGCCGTCCACTCGCGTAACGTGTCTTCCGCGGTGTGTTCAGCGCTGTCCCCGGTGAAAGTTCCATCGTGGCGCCCTGGTGTCGGCGTGGCGGCTTCCCAGTCGCCGCGATAGGCATCGTCCAGGGCGTGGTACTCCCGGGCCAAGTCGTGCCGGCGGCGGTCAAGCAGGGCTGCGAGTCTGCCCTCGATAAACGGACGGGCCTTTCGCAATGTCGCTTCGATGAGGTCGGTGGCGGTCTCGGCGGATAGTTTGTGGTCGCTGTCTGTCGCGGTCGTGGATTCGGGGCTTTGGCCGGCCAGGGCCTGAGGGGGAAACGCGACGACGGCGCGGGTGTGGACGTTGATCCACAACTCAGCCACATCGTCGATCAGTTCCTCGCCGGCCGCTTGGTAGTACACGCCCACTGCGAGGTACTCGGCGACCTCATCGTGTGGGTGGAGGATCTCCACCCGGCAGTTCAAGAACTGAAAGCGAGAGTTGAACCGATCGGTGATGCCGTCGTGTTTGACGTACAGGTCCGACAGGATCAGCAGCGGTGGGGTGTTGGTTGGAGTGTCTTGCCCCCAAGCGTGGACTTCCGCGAGCAGTTCATGCCCGTCGATGTCGAGCTCGACGGGGACTGCGGGCGGCTCCCCATGGGGCCAAACCGGCGCCTTTCCCACGGGGGATTCGACCCGGCGCTTCGCGACGCTTGGTATCGATGCGCCTTCCGGCGACGGCGCCGGTGGCAACGGTAACGGTTGCTCCGCTACGATTGGCCGTGCGGATTCCCGGCGTAGCTCACGTGCTTTACGCGTAGCGGCCTTTCTCGCCCTGCCAAGATTCACGTGGAGCATGATGAAGAAGCGGGGATCCGTAAGGAGCAGCCTGAGCCACTTGTCCTCCAGTTCGTTAGTGCAAAGTTCCATGGCGGTGTCGAACCGTTCGAGTTCGACGCACGCCAAGTAGAGGAGTTGCAGGTGCTCGCGTTTGGGTTCAATCTCGTACGATCGCAAGCCATACCTCAAGAATTCCGACCATTCCCCGCGTTCGTGATGGATTTTCGCGAGAAAACTTAGCGCCCCTGGATCGTCGCGCCGCCGGGCAAGGTATCGTCGCCCCAGCTCGAGGGCCCGGTCAATCTGTCCACGTACCTTGGCGTTCAACGCCTGCTCGCGCAGAAGGTCGACCCGACTACCTGGCGTGGACAAAACGCGCCTGCCCGGGGCGGACAAGACTTGACTGCGGAGCTTGCGACGCCTCATGGCTGTTCCTGTTCCATGCGGAAGCAGATCCCGTGTACGTTCCGCATTCTCTTGCACGCGACGGGTTGCGCCAACCGTGTCGGCCGAGGGTTGTCCGTCAGCTCGGACGCCCGTCGGCTTGACGACGCTGCCGATGAGCCGTCCAATGCGGTTCGTCGCTGCGATGCGCGTGGCGCGGGGATGCATGGAGGCGCCTGCAAATGGGGAAATTCAGCTTGGCTAGACCCGAAGGCGTCTGCGCCGTCGATGGCAAGCCGATCGGGGAGGGGGACGAGTTCTACGCCGTGGTGTTCGAGGACGGCGAGGGCCTGCGGCGCGAGGACTACTGCCTGGATTGTTGGAAGGCGGCCCCGGAAGGGTCGCTGTGCAGTTTCAAGACCAGGCTGCCGGAGAAGTCGCGTCCCAAACGCCTCCTGGTGGACGATCAGATTCTGGTCCAATTCTTCGAGCGACTCGACGACGCGACCGAGCCTGCCCGGCTGAACTTCCGCTTCGTGCTGGCGCTGATCCTGATGCGAAAACGCCTCCTGAAGTACGAGACCACGGAGGTCGATGGTCAGGGCCGGGAGTTCTGGGGCATGAGCTACCCCAAGGGCAAAGGCGCCGTTCGAGTACTGAACCCTCGTCTGAACGAGGAGCAGATCTGCTCCATCAGCGCCCAACTGGGAGCCGTCTTGCAAGGCGATTTCGACGCAGTGGATGCCACGGTGGATGGTGACGCGGACTCGAACGCTGATGTGTGAGTCTCTGAATCAGGTTCCGCCTTCAGGAACGCGGAATGGCGCTGCGTCGCCGTGGCGGCTCGGGTCGATTGTGTCGCTCGTACTAGTGCTGACCGGGTGTCCGAAACCGTCGATACCGCCGCTCGATCCCATGCTGATCGAGAAGACCGTTCGCATGGTCAACGACAACCTCCGTGGAGCCCAAACCGGGCTACGGGCCCGAGGTCGCGTGACTGCCGACTTCACCGACCCGGACGGCTCTCGTCATCGGCGATTCCTCGACGGCACGCTGTTGATCATCCCGCCCCACCACGTGCGTTTCGACATGACCGTGCTAGGCAAGACGCAGATCCTGCTCGGATCCAACACCGACACCTTCTGGTTCTACCTGCGGCAGGATGCGGGCACCATGCGATGGGGCCACCACGATAGTGTGAAGGGTTCGATGCCGGCAGGCATGCCCATCCGACCCGACATGATCATCGAAGCACTCGGTCTGAGCCGCCTTGATCCAGAAACCACCGGCCCAAACGGTCCGGTCCAGCGGATCGAACAGCAATACCAGCAACTCCTTTATCTGGAACACGACGAAGTCGGCCAGGGGTACATTGAGAAGGAATACTGGATCGAGCGCGTGCCCGACGGGCGGCTGCGACGAATCGTCTTTCGAGATCGGATCGGACAGGTGGTGATGCAGTCGCAACTCGACGACTATCGACCGCTCTTTTCAGGTGGGCCGGAGCTTCCTACGCGCGTAACCATCGAATGGCCTCTGGAACGCGGGGGGCTGACCTTCCACATTGCTCGTTGGGAGCTCGAGTCCCGGTTGACCCCCGACGCCGCACCGTTCGTCCTGCCGCACGAACTGGGCATCGAGTACCCGAGGATCATCTGCATCGATGACGACCCGCACCCGCGGTGAGATCAAGACCACCACGGCCGAGCCGACATCGCCACAGGCGTAGTGTTCCATTAGTTGCGCTGTTTCTTGTCAACCGAGCCGCGACCGTGAGGGAGCGGTTTTTCTGTCTCCCTCGCTCCCTCCCTCCCTCACGGTCGGGGCTCGGATAAGATGCCATCAGCTTGAATCACGAAACTAGCGCCTCCCGCCCTGTTGCGGAACGGTCGTGGGAAATTGACGCCGACCCAAGCCCGTCGATAATGCCCCGCATGCCGAGACGGGCGGGAATTGCATCGAGATTGAGCAGGTTGACGCGGCCTCGACTCGCACCGATCGTCGTCGGCATCGGGCTGCTCGGCCTGGGCCTGCAGTATGCCCGCAGTGCTCCGCAGCGTCCGGCCGAGGATTTCGGGATTGTCAGCAGCGATCAGATCCTCTGGGTCTACCTGCGTGCTCCCGATCCGCAGACCCAGAAACTAATGCTGCGTTTTGCGTTCCGCGACGATCGCTCGGAACGGATTCGGCTTGCGGGCCGGATTCCTCCGTTGGGCGGCAAAATCGCCCAGGCCGTCGCGTCCGGCAAGTCACTGCACGTGATCTATTCCGACGGGGCGCACTTCAGCTATCAGACAAAGCCACCGACCATTACCGAAAAACGTCAACTGCCCGGCGCCGCGATTCCGCATGCCTGGGCCGCTGAATCCGCCAACGGAACCATCTTGGCCATTGTGGATGGCGCCACGGGCCTCCAACTTCCACTCGAAACCAGCGCCGAGGGTTCACCGGAACGACAGCAAGACGATCCAATGACCCCGCCGAGCGACCCGGATGCTGGTATGGTCGAGGAACCAGTTGCACAGCTGGCGTTGGTGCGATTCGTACGAGGTCAATGGCGACTCGTCGAGGCGTTGCCCTTTGACCTGGACGATTCTCGGTTCTGTTGGATGGTGGTCGTGGATTCGGAGGTTCATGTCTTCTTCCGCGGTGCGGCCGGCGCGGCTGGCGCGTCGCGACCGTTGATGCACGCGTCCGGGACGGCCGGCGAGTGGGGCGAACCGGCAGCCGTCGGTGCTCTCGACGCAGACAGCGTGGTAACCGTATTCGCCGGTGACGGGATCCCCAGTGTTCTCACGATCGATAGCGATGCAGGCGGGCGCTTGCAGCGATGGTCCCTACAGGATGCGACGCTCTCGCCGACCGGCTCTCTCGATCTGGGGACGAGCGATGGTCCGTTCTCAGCTGCGGCGATCGCAGCCTGCGGCGACGGATCGAAGGTCGTGCTGGCCGGTGTCGATGACCACGACGATCTTTGGGTGGGGCTCTGGACCGCGGACGATGCATCGATCTCGTTCGCGCCGGCCGTGGTATCCGCCCTGTCGGCCGAGACCCCGAGCTCGCTCGACGCGAGGACGCGCGACCTCCTGGCCTATATTCTGCTCGCCCTGGTGCTGCTGGTGGTGTTCCTCCGGCGTCAGGAAAGTATTTCGAAGCCGGCTCCGCTAGCGCCCGGCATCGCCCCAGCCACGATGGGGAAACGTATGCTGGCGTTTCTCCTCGACATGCTCATCTCCTCACCGATCACGTTGTCGATTCTCTACCCCACCTTGTCCAGCTTGAGTCTCCAGCAACTGGAGATGATACAGGAAGAAGCTTCTCCGGGCGAAGTATGGAATGGGGTATTCTGGCCGTGGATGCTCGCCGCGTCGATCTACTGTGCCTATACAGCGATTTTCGAGTTGGTATGGCGAGCTTCGCCGGGAAAGCGAATCATGGGCTGCCGAGTCGTCGCCGAGAATGGCGACCGCTGCTCGGCGGTCACGATTCTACTGCGAAACCTGCTGCGACTTGTGGAGCTGTTCCCCAAGGGCCAGTTTCTGGCCGCTATCATACTCGTCGTCCTGACACGTAATCGTCAGCGACTCGGCGATCTGATCGCTCGCACCCTGGTCGTCGAGTCAGTTCCCTTGCCTCGGGAAACGACTCCGGATAACCCGCCTCCAGCGGATCCCGACGCCTAGCAACCCCCGCGCCTACTTCGCCCCGGCCGAGTCGGCCGGGGCAAAACAGCTGATCCGCTGCCCGAATCCGAAATCCGGGGGATTCGTGGTGGCATCGCCATGCCCGGCGGCGTTTCGGCTATACTACGGGGCTCAATGCAGTCGACAGAACACGAGGAACCATGACGGATCAGAGCCGGATACGAAACTTCAGCATCATTGCCCACATCGATCACGGCAAGAGCACCCTGGCGGATCGGCTGCTGGAGGTGACCGGGGCAGTCCCCAAGCGGGAGATGCGCGAGCAGTTTCTGGACGACATGGATCTGGAGCGCGAACGGGGAATCACCATCAAGGCCAACCGGGCCTCGCTCAAGATCACCCACCAGGGCCACCCCTACCAATTGAACCTGATCGACACGCCCGGGCACATTGACTTTCACTACGAAGTCTCCCGGGCCCTGGCGGCGTGCGAGGGTGTCTTGCTGCTGGTGGATGCGGCGCAGGGCGTCCAAGCCCAGACGGTGGCCAACGCCTACATGGCCGTCGAGGCGGGGCTCGAGATCGTGACCGTGATCAACAAAATCGACCTGCCCAGCGCCCAGCCGGAAGACGCCGCTCTGGAGGTCGAGCAGATTCTGGGTCTACCAGCCACCGAGGCGCTGTTTACGTCGGCCAAGTCGGGCGAGGGGATTGACGAGCTGCTGGTGGCCATCGTCGAGCGCATCCCTGCCCCGACGGGAGACCTGAACGCGCCGTTGCGGGCCCTAATCTACGATGCCAAGTCCGACGTCCACCGCGGTGTCATTATCCACATTCGCCTCGTAGACGGCACGGTAAAGCGCGGGGACAAGATCGACCTGATGGCATCGCATCGATCTCACATCGTCACCGAAGTCGGCAGATACGCTCCCAAGCCGACCGCGGTCGAATCGCTGTCCGCCGGCGAGGTCGGTTATCTACTGGCCAGCATCAAGACCGTAGCCGACGTGAACATCGGGGATACGGTGACCCACGCCAAGCGCCCGGCGAGCGAAGCGCTACCCGGCTACGAGGCCCCGCAGCAGATGGTCTTCTGCGATTTCTATCCCGGAGCGGGTACCCAGACCGCAGAGTTGCGCGAGGCCATGGAGAAGCTATGGCTCAATGATTGCTCCTTCACCTATGAAGCGACAACCTCTGATGCCCTGGGGATCGGGTTCCGCTGCGGGTTCCTGGGTTTGCTTCACATGAAGATCATCCAGGAGCGACTGGAGCGCGAGAGCGCGGTCAACGTGGTACAGACGGCGCCCACTGTGACCTATGAGATTCTGCTCTCCAACGGCGAGGAGATACACATCGAATCTCCGAGTGAATTGCCGGACATGTCCCAGGTGATCGAGATTCGTGAACCGATGATCCGGGCGTCGATCATCGTGCCGACCAATTGCATCGGCGTGGTCATGACCATCGCCCTGGAGCGCCGCGGCGTGCAACGCAAGACTGAGTACCTTTCGCCGACGCGGGTGATGCTGACCTTCGACTTTCCGCTGGCGGAAATCATCTACGATTTCTATGACAAACTCAAGAGCTGCACCCGCGGCTATGGAACCATGGATTATGAGCTCACCGGTTTCACCAAAGGGAATCTGGTGAAGATGGACATCGTGGTCAACGGAACCGTCGTCGATGCTCTATCCGTGGTGGTGCATCGCGACAAGGCCGCCGTCCGCGGGCGACGGCTGATCATGCGCCTCAAGAAGGAGATCAGCCGCCACATGTTCGAGATCCCGCTGCAGGTGGCCATCGGCGGCAAGATCATTGCCCGGGAAACCATCAAAGCGTTTCGCAAGAACGTGACCGCCAAGTGTTACGGAGGCGACATCACCCGCAAGCGCAAGCTGCTCGAAAAGCAGAAGGAGGGCAAGAAGCGCATGAAGCTGGTAGCCAACGTGGCCATCCCCCAGGAGGCGTTCATGGCGGTCCTCGATCTCGAGGATTGACTCTCGGACTCTTCAGTCAGCCGGTGCCATGGGCCAACTTGTTGGCCCGTGCATGTCGAGCGCCGCGTGCCATGGGCAGATTTGTCGGCCCGTGGGATTCAAGCGCTTTTCTCACCGGAACAAGAGTCATTTGCGCGCTGTGTGCAAATGGAGACGGTCATCTTGGCGATGTGTTAGTCCGCCCCGGTGAATGCCCGCTGAAATGCCGCGAAATCCATCGGATCAATATCGCCGTCGGGTTCCCAATCGAAGGTCGCAGCGCAATCGCCGGTCGCCGTGCCATCGGGTCCGGTGAAGCAGAGTTGAAACTGCTCGTAGTCCAGCAGATCGACGTCACCATCCCCGTCGGCATCCCCCAGCGGCGGGCCGCCCAGAATGGTGAACGGCTCCGACGTCACCACCATGGCATCATCCAGGCTGAATCGCAAATGATTGTCCGACGAGCTGCGCAGGGTCGCATCGAGCAACCACTGATACCGCCCGTTGTTCGGCAGATCGGATGCGATCATCGTCCAGGGACCGCCAATCCCCTCCTGTGATAGCTCGATGTTGACCGTCGGTTGCGCCGTTCCGGGAACGGCCGCCGTCCAGTCAATGAACCGCACCGAGCCGGCCACGAACGTCTCGCCGCCGATGGGGAACATGGGATGGAGCCACAACGATGTGGGCGGCGTAGCCTCACGGAAGAATCGCGGCCGATTCGTCCCGCCGAACAGAATACAGTCTTCTTCCTGCACGATGGCGATGTCCGGATAGCCGTTGTGGTCCGCGTCGACGCCGGCTCGCATGGCGCTATACCCGCACACATCAGGCGTACCGAACGATGTTAATTCGACCCACTGACCGGCACCATCCCCACCGTAGACGACCGTCAATCCGTCAGCGAAAGCAACCAGATCGCCGTGGCCGTCCAGGTCCATGTCGGCGATCTGGGTGGCCTGAAATTCGCCCGAACTGGGCAGCGTGCCGGACAGATTCTGCCAGGTGTCGGTCCCAACCCAGGTCCAGACGGCCAGTCCGCCGTTGGAGGTCACGAATCCCAGAGCGTCGCGTCCGTCGTCGTTCACATCGCCCAG
>JADFPW010000197.1 GCA_022562105.1 Planctomycetota bacterium | reverse complement strand
TCGGCGGGATTGGGGATTGCGGACTAGGGATTAGGGATTAGGGATTAGGGTGCAACGGCTTGCCCACCCGACGTTCCTGTCTGCGTGCGTACACGCACAAGCAGACGCCCCGGGGGGGCGCCGGATTGTAGCCACGGGTGGAGCGTCGCCCGCTGGCAGGCGGGCGGAGCGTAACCCGTGGACCCGTTCGCACCCCAACAATCCCGCCCCGGAGGGGCGGAGGAGGAAGCTCCACGGCGTATCAAGAGTGCTGAGGAGCATCTCCAAACAGGCTCCGCGTTTGACGTACCTGTCAGTTCAACGTCCGAATCCTTCGCCCCTCCGGGGCGAGAGGGGGATGATATACCGGTTTTCCACGGGTTCCGCGTCGGGCTGCTACGCAGCCACGCCGCTCCACCCGTGGCTACAGTCCGCCGCCCCTCCGGGGCGAAAGCTCGCCGCGTTGGGGCCGCAGCGCGTAGCGGGCAGGGCCACGAGTAGCGGGCAGGGCAAGTCGTTGACCTGCCCCACCCGGCTCCCTGCGTCTGGAACAGCCGCGGATACTGTCACGGACCCCGGCGGTCTTTGCCTTCGATCAGATTTCGCGGACCCCACACGATTCGGTGATAGCCCGTGAGGTTGCAGTTTGGGCATGGAATCATGGCTAGCTTCGCTTGGCCGATGGGCTTTACCAGGGCGGCCTGGTGGGACCATAGGTCTCGCCAGCGACTGAGACCACTGCGAGGTAAGCCCAAAGTCGCATATGTGCCTTCAAAACGGCAAATTGGGCAAACCCGTACGGCCAACCTCGCGGAAGAATGAGGAACTTTGGACGATCACTGTCAAGAAGTTATCCACAATCTGGCCGACCGGGAGCGGGTGGCACGCCCAAAACTGCGCGATGCCTGAATTTCGCCCCATCGTACCGCCCTGGCAGTCGGACGGGGATCGCGGATCGCGACGAAGACATCCATAACCCGTTTGTTTGCAATAGGTTATGCCGTCTTTGGGATTGACGACCAGGTCGTAAGGGGGCTTGGCCAAGGCTCAGCAATCGGTTATCGTGCTCCCCGGCTTCATGCGGTGGAGCCTGTTGAAAAGCGGTTGTCAACAGGTCATTAACCGCACTGTGGCAGGGATTTCAGGTGATGAACTGATGGCTGAGCGGATGCTGCTACAGGCTTCGGGCCTCACAAAGCGATACAACGGCCGGGCGGTGGTCGATGACCTGGGTTTTTGTGTCGGCAGTGGCGAAATCGTGGGCCTGCTGGGTCGCAATGGAGCGGGAAAGACCACCACCTTCCGAATTACGGTGGGGATGATCGACGCCAACGCCGGCCGCATCGTCTTCGACGGGCGGGATGTCACGCATCTGCCCATGTACCGCCGTGCCCAGATGGGGATGGGCTACCTCTCACAGGAGCCCAGCGTTTTTCGTCGCCTGACCGTTGAGCAGAACCTCCTGGCGGTCTTGGAGACGATGCGAGGCCTCAGCCGACGCCAGCGAAAGGAGCGAGCCAGCGAGCTGATCGAACAGTTTGGTCTGTCTCGTCAGCGCAAACAGGAAGCCCAAACCCTTTCCGGCGGTGAGCGTCGCAAGCTGGAGATCGCCCGGGCCCTGGTGACCAATCCGAAGCTGATTCTGCTGGATGAGCCGTTTAGCGGCGTGGATCCGATCGCGGTCCAGGAGTTGCAGCGCGAGATCCTCCGCCTCAAGAACGAGCACGGCATCGCCATCCTGCTCACCGACCACAACGTCCGGGAGACGCTGGCGGTCACCGATCGCAGCTACATCATCGACGAGGGCAAGGAGCTGCGCAGCGGCACACCGCAGGAGCTGGTCCGCGACGAGCTGGTCCGCCGCACCTACCTGGGCAACACCTTCCGCGGCGATGAGTTTGATCAGTTACCGGGCCACTGACGTCGGGAAGTACCGCGCCGCATTTCCACGACCGGCGAGGCGCTCCCGGCGCGCCGGGACTACGTGATTGACCAAATGCGGAAGCGGGCGGGATCACGTCGAGCCGGTGAAGGGGTACATGTTGCGGCGCTCGGGATCGCAGAGGCCGACGGTGTTGTACGGGTGGATGGCGGTGGCGACACGCTTGACGAATGCGGCGACATCGGTGGGGGCGACGTGATGGGCGACGTCGCAGAGTTCGACGGCTAGTGATACGAATCGTTCATCGTCGGCCAACAGGAATGCATCGTCGGGTCTGGCCTGGCCGGCGCGGATGCGTTCCTCGGTGAAAATGGCAGCAGTAAAGTAGAGCATGGTAATAGCGGTGACGATCGGGAAGCTATCCATGCGTGACAGACATGCCGACGTGATGCGATCCAGAAGCTGCATTTCGCGAAACAGCGTTCGACTGTAGCAGGCCAGTTGATTCGCCCGATTCGGGTCGAACCAGTGCTCGCCGAGGATGCGGGCCAGACGCTCCACGCCAAACAACGTGTAGGCGATTCCGGGACTGAGCCAGGGATCGAGAAATGACGCGGTAAATGGCAGTGCAGCCCAATCTTCTCCGGCCGCCACGCTGAGGCGGCGTTGCATCCGGGCCGTGCGCGTGAACGGTCGAACCGGTGTCGCATCCGCGAACTGGCGCTGGATCGACGGGTAGGCAGCCAGCAATTCGCGCCACTCCGCTTCGGGTGAGATGTGCAAGTCGAGGGGGCGCCGGTGCGAATCGAGGGAGAACCCCGCGCTGGTGATGCCATTGTCGAAACGCAGCACCCACATCCAGCCGCCGTCGATCAGGTGATGCAACGCCGCCGCGTCGCAGGGGAACGGATGATCCACCAGCCGATGCCCGCCGGTTTCGAGAATGTCGGCCCAGAGAGCGACGCCCTCGAAATGGCTATACAGGCCGCGTGAGCAGGTGCGGATGCCGTCGGTGCTA
This sequence comes from Planctomycetota bacterium, assembly GCA_022562105.1. Lineage (GTDB taxonomy): Bacteria > Planctomycetota > Phycisphaerae > UBA1845 > UBA1845 > JADFPW01. The sequence goes on along the minus strand of JADFPW010000197.1, from coordinate 5,369 downwards.
CGCTTTAATCCCAACGCCTCCGCGAGTCGGCCGGACTCGCCGGTAGCGTCGATGGCGAACGACGCGGTGATCTCCACCGGTCCGTCATCGCAGGTGCCACGAATCAACCACGGTCCGTCATGCTCGATCGCTGACACGTCGCAATGGTCGATGTAGGTGACGCGGGCTTTGACGGCTTGACGGGCGATGAACTCGTCGAACTCGGCGCGATACCAGTGCGTATCGCCGCGATCGGCGTCAGGATTGGCGGCCACCATCAGCTCGTTTCCGTGTTGTCGGTCCGGTCGGAAGGCTTCGCCTCTGCGATGATGGTAGAAACTGAACCCCCGTTTGAGCCCGCAGGCGATATGCGGATAGTCGCGCTTCCACGGGCCATACTTGGTGAGCGACGTGAGCCAAGGCAAATCGTAGGTGTCCGCCAGGCCGGCGAGCTTCAGGTTGGCCAACGGGGTGGAGGACTCGCCGATGGCGAACCGCGGGTGACGGGCCCGTTCCAACAGCACGACGCTGCGACCCTGCTGCTTGGCGATAATGGCCAACAAGCTGCCGGCGAATCCCGCGCCCAGGATGACGACGTCACATGTTTCGCGTCGCATGGTCATCGGAAACAACACGTTGCTCAGTGGGAGGTACGATGGATTGGGTCAGGTTCATCTGCCGCAAACGTTCGATGCGTTCGGTCGCATCGGGTGTATCGGTGACGAATCGTTCGGCGTCCCACAGATCGACGAGCACACGTCCGCGTCCCAGCGTCAACCCGTATTCCAGGACCGCTTCGAGCGACTCCAAACTTGGCGGATGGAACTCGCCCCGGGCGGCCAACACCTCCATGGCCCCGTTGCCCGATCGGGTGGGGATGACCGCGCAGCACTCGACACCGGCGTCGAACGCGAAATCGATGGATCGGCGGGCCCATAGCAGGCCTTCGTCTTCGCTCAGAAACGGCGGGCGCAGCAGAATGAACGCTCGGGCCTGCATCCGGTTAGTCCGTAGCGTGCCAACCGCATCGCGAAAGTCATCGAGCGTCATTCGCTTGTTCAGCCTGGGCAACACGTCGGGATGAACCGTTTCCAAACCCATGGCCACGTGCAGATCACCCGGCAGCATCTCGTTGAACGTCAAGCACCGTCGCCCGATCATTCGTGGATGGCTCTCCACGATCACCGTATCGAACCCCGAAACGAACTCGGCGATCTCCTGGTAATCCTCCGGCGGGATGGCGTGGGGATCGAAGAAGTTGCCGCTGTTGTAGAGCTTGATGTGTTTCGCAGGCGGTAGCTGTTCGAGTGCCCAGCGAATTTGCTCAGCGATCATTCCCGGCTGCACGCGCTCGGTTGTCGTGTTTTTCCATAGATCGCACATCAAGCAACGGAACGGGCACTCGGCATTGGTCAGGAAGATGGTGGCTACATCTTCGATCGCCCCATTGACGCTGCATTCCGGCTCGACCATGCACGCGTAAGGCCGATGCGGATCGACCTGGTTTCCGGCGGGTCGCTGGTCGAGGATCCACCCATCGGAGAACGCGGCGGGCGCATCACTCGTAGAGGGCATGGAAGATCTTTCGATAGGCGTCCGGTGACTCCGGGAACAGGCTGGCAAAGACCCCGTCCGATGCGACGCCATGTTGAAATCGTCGTTTGGGGAAGACCGGCATCTCCATCCCGGTGATGGCGCGAACACCTCGTGAGACGATGTCGCCCTTGAGACGATACAAACAGTCGTGATCCCAGCCGGTCAGCTCGATGAACGGGATCGCCTCGGCCACCTCGATGACAGGCAGGGCAACGAACGGACTCAGCGTCTGGAACCCGGTGGTGACGGCTGGTCCATAGGTGCGGGCGTAGCCTCTGCTCTGGCCGCCCGAATAAGTCAGTGAATGCTTGATCGAATCGACGCCCCAGCCTTCCTGGTACAACATGCGGTTGTTGAGCACGCTGCGAATGGTCAGCTCGGGGTTCTCTTCGATGGGGTAGTCTTTGAGATTCTCGTCGCCGCCATCACCATCGAGCAGGTACTTCCACTCGGGGTATCGCCGGCGGATTCCCCTGCACAGTGCCAAGCTCATGGCACCAGCCTGCACGTCGAGTGGTTTGTAGTCTTCGACGACTCGAATGGTCTCGCGAAGGTCGATATCACTTGGCGACACCTCGATCGGTTCGAGAAACATGCCCAGCTCCACCGCGTCTAGAAACGCCCGGGCTTGCTCGGTGTCCGCGCCGCCATCGCCCAATGAAAGGGTAAACGCCTTCAATCGACCCGGATTCATTCCCAAGGTCAGCATGGCGTGGTAGGTCAGCAGGAAGACGGCCCCGCTATCGATTCCGCCGGAAAAGCACACGCCCACCGGGGCGTCTGTCGGCAACATCTGCAACCATCGAACGATCTCGTCGTAGACTGCCCGCATGTATCGCTCGCCGATCGATTGTGGATCCGCCGGCAGCCCCTCGCGAACCGGCGCGAAGAACCGCCGATAGGTTGGGTTGGGATCGGGGCAGCCGATCAGAAGCAGTTCAACGACGTGGTGGGCCGGCACCATGCGGGTGTAGGAAGGGTGAAACTGATCCGCCAGCCCGTTGTCGATCAGCCAATCGCGAATGGCGTCGATGCGGTCAGCGACGATCAACTCCGGTCCATCGACCCGCTTGGCGATGAAGTAGCGCATCAACTTGCCGATGGTTCGGGCCAAGCGCACGTTGATCCCGCTGATACCAACCAGAGCGAAGTGACCGTGGATCTTGCGGACCGCATCCGGATCGCCCGTGGCGACGATCTCGGTGGCCTGTTCATGGCTCATGCCGTAGATGACGTTCTGCGAAGGGTCCAACAGATTCACGACCCGCGCCAGCGGTTGATCGTTCGGCCTTTTGTTCGGTGCGTCGTTCATGGCCGCAGTGTATCCCGTCCCGAGCGGTTCCACTACCCGCCCGACGGGCGTGGATCTTGCGGACGGATGGCGGATTGGCTAACCTGATCGGAGATTGAAAGGGGTGGTTCGCCCGCGTCGGCACGTTTTGGAGGAGCAAGACATGGCCTGTCTGATCATCACCAAGGGCAATCAGGAAGGAAAGTACTTTCAGCTCGGCAATCGTCCGTTGGCCGGCGGTCGCGACCCGGCGCGGGAGATCCAGATCGTCGATCCCACCGTCTCGCGCAAGCATTTTCTCATCCACAAACAGGACGATCGCCACCTGATCGTCGAGGCCAAGGCCAAGAACGGGCTCTGCATCAACGGACAATCGTGCAGCGAGAAACTGCTCGACGACGGCGACGAGATTCAACTGGGCGACACCGTCCTGACTTACTACGTCTCCGATCAAACCGATCGAACCAACGCCGTGGACCAGTACCGGGCCGCCGGCCGCGAGTTCCGCGAAGATCAAACCATCAGCGAGTCCAACAGACCGTAGTGCAGTTGGCGAAGCAGGCAAAGCGCGTGACGGGTGGATTACAGGCATGGATAACATCGCACCCAAGGCGAGCGTTTTGAGCACTGCCTGACTGAATGCCTGGTTTGGATTGCGTTGAATCATGCCCGACCTAACCGTTATCGCGATCATTGCTTCAATTGTGATTCCACCTACTGTCATTCTGGCCTGGAAGAAGCACTCCCTTATGATTCTCCTTTGCCCGCGCGAGATACTTCTTCTTGAAACCACCGAGGAGCGCAAGCGCCTCGTCGTAAGCGGCATGAGCGCCTTCCAAAGGCAGTGGAGCAACTATATAGCCGCAATAGGGTATTTGGTCGCTACTGCGTTGGTTGTATACCCTTTCCAGTACTTGACCGGAATGATAACCCTTGATGGCGAGTGGAAGGTAACCAGAGCCGATGGATGGCTTGCAGCGATTGCCTGGATTCTGCCTATGCTCCCCGTAGGCGTGTCGGGCTTTGTAATCCACGTGCGATGGCGAAGATGGATGCGAGTGTTTCTCCGTGAACACCTGAACGCTCACGGCGTTCCTATCTGCATGTCTTGCGGATATGACCTACGCGGCCAAGTCGATAGACGCTGCCCCGAATGCGGCCGGAGCCCGGCGCGTGCAGGGACGCGTGGTGATCGGGGCGAGGAGAGTTCACGCGGGTGAACGCTCTCGCCTGCGAGGAAGGGCCGCCGCGGGTTTTATCGGGCCAATTCCGTCGTCAACAACAATCCTTGACAATCCCTGTTATTTGCCGTATACTTGTGGCGAAGGAGAATCGATGCCATGAATGTCTCTCTTACGCCGACGCTTGAGGAACTTGTCCAACGAAAAGTCGCCAGCGGGCTCTACAACTCAGCCAGCGAGGTGATTCGGGAGGCCTTGCGACTTCTTCAAGAGCGAGACGAGGTAGGCAAGATGAAGCTGGAGATCCTACGCAAGGAAATCAGCGTCGGACTCGGCCAGCTCGAACGGGGGGAAGTGAGCGAGCATGACGACCAGTCGCTCACCACCCTCGCGGCCGACATCAAGGCCAAGGGGCGCAAACGCCTTGCCGCCAGGAAAAAACGACGGGCATGAGCCGGTATCGGCTTTCCAGGCAGGCCCGTTCGGACCTGGATGATATTTGGCTCTACATCGCGCCCGACAGCCTAACCGCGGCCGACCGTCTCATTGATGCGCTGTTGGCGAAGAAAGAGCGGCTGATCGAACTGCTTCAGGAAAAGCGCACCGCCCTCATCACCCACGCCGTCACCAAGGGCCTCAACCCGACCGCCCCCATGAAGGACTCTGCCATCGAGTGGCTAGGGGAGATCCCGGCGCACTGGAATGTTTGGACAGTTCGGAATCTACTTCGATCTGAGATGCTTGAAGTTCAAGACGGCAACCATGGAGAAATTCATCCTGTAGCGAGTGACTACGTGAGCACTGGGATACCTTTCGTGATGGCTAACAATGTACGAAATAGCCTCATTGATCTAACTAGCTGTCACTTCATATCGAAGGAAGTAGCCGATAGGCTTCGAATCGGATTCTCACTCCCGGGTGACGTTCTGCTTACGCACAAGGGAACAATTGGAGAAACAGCTATAGTTCCAGATAAGATTGATTCTCCTTACCTGATGCTCACGCCTCAAGTTACCTACTATCGTATTAGATCTAAGCAGCTGACACGCGGCTTTCTGCATAGACAGTTTCAAAGTGGTGCATTTCAGGAGCAGCTGCGTCTGCTGGCGGGTGGGGGCACAACTCGTGATTTTATAGGAATCATGGAGCAACGCGCTCTTTGCTTGGTCGTTCCTCCTGAAAGAGAACAACTCGAAATAGAGGTTCATCTAGCTCCAATTCTTGATTCGTTCGATGAACTAATGGAAAGTGTGAAGTCCGGAATCGTTCAGCTCAAGGAACTCCGCACCGCCCTAATCTCGGCTGCTGTCACCGGCAAGATC
>JADFPW010000196.1 GCA_022562105.1 Planctomycetota bacterium | reverse complement strand
GCGTTTACCATGTCCATTCCTCCTGTGAACGAGACGCGCCCCGAGTGACGCGCGCGTTACGAGTCATTTGACAAGTCCTGATACAGCATCAGCGTGTTCCCGTCCGGGTCGTAGAATGTCGCCAGCTTGACCATGCCCTCGTAGACGCGAGTCTGGCCGTCGAACCTGACGTCCTTCGCCTCGAGTTCGTTGCGGGCTGCCTCGATGTCGGTAACGCCGAAGGTGAGGGTCGCGCCGCCCTTGACCTTCGGGCTCTCCACCTCCGAAAGGCCGACGTTGACCCGCTCGACGCTGGTGGCCAACTCGCACCAGCCGATCTCCTCGACGTCGTATAGCAATTTGAAACCGAGCACGTCCACGTACCATTGGGCCGACGCCTTTCGATCCTTGACCTCCATCGCGCAGGTCAGTCCGCCGTCATATCCAAGTGATGCTCCCATGAGTCTTCCCTCCACCAGATCGTCCAGTTAGGCCGACCGATTCGACCTTGCGTACATAAAGTATAGCTGCTATAATAATCGCGTCAAGGCCCTGCGCCGCTCACGGGCCATGGGGCTGGGGTGCGAAAGTGTAGCGGTTCCGAGCGCGCGGCGGCCCACGCGGGCCTCGTTCGTACGGCAGCGGGCGAGGCACCCGCCGCTGCCGAGCGGATCCGAGGAGATTTACCAATGCCAGACCCTGGGCGACTCGTCGATCTCTTCCACCACCGCTGGACCGTGCCGACCATCGCCGAATTGCACCGCACCGGCGGTGCGAAGCTGGTCACACTGGTCAACCGTCTCGGTGTCAGTCGCGGTGCGTTGCGCCAGACTCTCGATGCCACCATCCGGCACGGCTGGATCATGCCCAACCCCGGCTACGGTCACCCGTTGCGGCCCGAGTACCTCCTAACCGAGTCCGGCGAGAGGATCGGGCTCACCTGCTGGGAACTCGTGGATATGCTGGGCAAGCGCGGCCTCGAGGTGGTCATGCTGCGCAAATGGTCCGCACCGGTGCTACAAGCGGTTGCATTCGGATGTCGGCGTTTCGCGGAAATCAAGACCGCGTTGCCCGACCTCACCGACCGCGCTCTGGCGATCGCGCTGAAACAGCTCCTGGCCCACAAGCTGCTGGACCGCCAGTTGCGCGACGAGTTTCCACCGGCAGCCGAATGGAAGCCGGTTCACAGGAGCCGGCCGCTTGTGGAGATCCTCAAGCGACTGACCGAATTCCGGTAGCGTGTCGTTGGTGCATTGGCATGCACCAACGGCTGCCATCCCGGTATACGCTATTGGTGAAAAGACTGGGGCCGGAGACGGCCGGAAGATTCTTGTAGGCTTCGAGGAACGTTCCCCACTCCGCGATTCCCACTTTGCACCCAACCGCCAGCGAGAGTCTGCCGCGCGTCAACCTCGGCGTTGACGACGAGACCCATGGTGCGGATTGCACGCTAGCGTTTCTGCGCGACGATCTTTATGGATACCCTTCTGCTGTCACGCACCACCGTGGCTTCGACTTCCTGGCCGGGTTCCAGGGTCTTAAGGAACTGGGAGAACGCTCGCAGATCGGCAATGTCTGTTTCGTCAAGGCGTACGAGGATATCTCCTTGGAGAATCCCGGCACGAGCGGCGGGTGAATCCGGGATCGTGGACTCGATACGCACGCCCTGGCCCTGGAACGCGAAGTCAGGAATCGTGCCCAGCGAAACTCGCCGGCCGCCGGTGGCGGCGGTGTGGGCGGCTCCGGATGAGGCGACGTGCTGCGGCGGAGTCGAACCCTCGATACGCACGGTCAATGGGGGTTCGCGCTCCAGCAGGAAGGTCATCGCTTCTTTCAAGAACGTGGCCACTTTGACCAAGCCCGCGCCATCCACCTTGTCGACGGTGTCACTCGGCCGGTGGTAGTCCGCGTGCGCACCGGTGAAGATCTGCACACCCGGGATCCCCCTCGCGATGAAGCTGGCCTGATCGGATCCTTCGGCGGCGCCCGGAACGATCTGATTAGGGATTCCGGTGACGAACCCGCAACCGCGGAAGATATGCTGCCACTCGTCCGCGGTGCCCGTGCCGTGGATGGCGATCTTGCCGTCAAACAATCGGCCGACGGTGTCCAGGTTAATCACCCCGCGAGTCTCTTGGAGTGCGAATCGCGGATGCTCTACATAGTACTCGGACCCCAGCCGCCCGCTTTCTTCGGCGGAAAACGCGATGAACACCAGGTTGCGCGATCCGCTACCCTCCGATGCCAGATTCCGGGCGAGTTCCAACAGAACGGCCACACCACTGGCGTTGTCATCGGCACCGTGGTGAATCTTTCCCTGATTGCCCTCACGCGTATCCGGCCAACCGAGGCCGAGGTGGTCGTAGTGGGCGCTGAGGATGACCGACTGGTCGGCCCAGTCCGCCCGCGAGCCGGGGAGCACGCCGATGACGTTCATCGCTTCGACCGGCGTACCGTCTGGGCCCTTGGCGACGGTGAATCGTTGGAACCAGGTCCCGTCATCACCACCGGGTTCGAGTCCGGCCGACGCCAGGTGTCGGCTGATGTATTCGGCGGCATCGTGCAGTTCACTGGTGCCCAACCCGCGCCCGGCACGATCCGGTGACGCCAGCCACTGGACATGATCCATCAGCGCCTTACGGGAAAAGATCGGCGGTAACTCTGCTAACGCCTGACGCACTTCCGGTTTGGGGCGCCCATCGGCACGAACTGACGTCCTCGGCTCGCTGGGATCCGCGTCCCGGTGCGCCGGGAAAGTCCGCGGCTCGCTTGCAAGACTGATAACCAGCGGGGAATTGGTGGTGTCCCACTGCCCCTTGACGATGTTGGTCGGTTCTTCGCCCTCGAACGCGAGGTAGGAGTACTTGCCGTAGTGAGGCAGTTTCCGCCCCATCCCGGCGAACGCCGCCTCGGGCTCTACCACGATCCACCCGATGGCCTTTTCCATGTTGGCGGGATGGCGTCGCACGACTACCGAACTATGATCGGCAAATGGTATTTCCTCGCCGGCCAGTTCGAGCCCGTCGCCCGATTCACTGATCGACACGCCGGTCGTTTCGGCGAGCACGTCACCGGCGAAGCGATTGCCACGACCAAAGATCCACACCGCACGATCGTCGGGAAGCGACTCCAGTTCCGTATCGACGACGATTTCGATCACGTGGTCATCGCTCTGCCACGATTCAGCCAGCTCTCGATAGCGATCGGCCTCATCAGCCGACGTATCCGGAAGCACGGCCAGGATGCTCGGTGCTCCGAAGATCTGTCCGATCGAAGCCGGCGTCTCGCGCGGATCGAGATGACGGAACAGGTCGAACATCGGATCGACAGCCACGGATAGTGGCTGGGACTTGACGCTAGCGTTGAACGGGAAACTTCGTTCGGCGGTCTGGAGAACGAACGTCTCCAGCCCGTCTTCCGTCTGCACGTGCAAGGGCACCTCGAGGGCATACGGCTCGGCGTCCTGGGTCTGGTTGATCGAGCCGGTGATGGTGAACCCGTCCGCGGCTGGTTCCACCGCTACATCGCTGAGCGTTAGTGCCGGTGCACCGACACGAGTCACCCATTGGTTGAAGAACGGTTCCAGATCCTCATCGACCACGGACTCAAACGCTGCTCGCAGATCATCGAACGACGCTCGCTTTCCACGGTTCTTTCTGTAGAAACCAGCCAAGGCGGAACGGAAGTCGTCGTCCCCCGTGTGGCGACGCAACATGTGAAACATCATCAGCGCCTTGCCGTACCCGACGGCTTCGGTCGCGGCGCTATGGCGTGAGCGAAACTCCGACAGCGCGAAGTCACCGCCTTGCTGAACGTAGTTGCGGTATTTCTGTAGGGCGTTGCGCCGGTACTGTGTGCCCTGCCCGCGCTGCTCCTGGATCAGATGGTCAGCCAGGTACGCGGTCAGACCCTCGCACCAGTTGCCGGTCTCGTAGTCAACGAAGACCGAGTTACCCCACCAGTTGTGCAGGATCTCGTGCGGATAGGACGAATGCAGGATGAAGGGGAATCGAATGACCTGCGGGCCGAGTAGGGCGAACGACGGCATCCCGTACCCGGTCTCCCAGAAGTTCTCCACCAGAGCGAACTTGTCGTACGGATAGGGTCCGATCAGCTTGCGGTACATCTCGATGTAGCGGGCGGTGGCGTCGAGGTACTTGCGAGACAGGACGTCGTCGCGCTCGTGCAGATAGACGAGTGTCTCCACCGCCCCGGCGGAGTCCTTCTCCAGCACCATCGGACCTCCCACCAGGTAGACCTGCTCGACGGACCCGCCCGACTCCCACCGCGCCAGACCGTCCTCGTCACGCGACGTCCCGTTGCCCTGGCTGATAACGTGCCAATTCTCCGGTGCTTCAACCTCGACCTCGAAGCGTATCAACTGGTCATTGAACCGGGGGATCCACTCACTACTGCCGTGCAGATAGACACCCTCTGATCCGAGAATGCCGCGACTCTCACGAAAACCGCGTGAGTATTCCTCTTTCTGATCGGAAATCCCGTAGTCGATCGTGCCCGAATAGGAGATTTGCAGGATGCCCTCGGCAGGATCCCCATCGAGGGAGTATCGCACCTCGCCGTCGTCGCCGGTCGAGATTCTCGTTACCGAGGGTTCGCTTTCACCGATGGTCAACGCAGCATCGAGTGTGAACTCAACCCCGGCATGGCTCAACGCGCGCGGCAGCTCGATGGTGTCCGCAACAGTCAAGTGTTTCTTCTCGGGAACAAGCACGACGGACAGGGTGTGACGAACCGGCGTCTGGACGATGGCTACGCCGGCCGACTCGATCGGTACGTCTCGCCCACCCAAACCCGGCAGCCATTGGAGCGTCATCTGATCTTCCAACGCGGCCACGCTTCGCTTGAGCGTGCGCAGCCAGGCCCCGTCGGCGCAGAAACTGGCCGGCACGATCAGGATGTTCTCACGACCTTCCGAATGCAGGGTCTCCAGGACGGTGGGCAAACTCCGTTCACCCGTGCCGGTGGCGATACGCAGACGATGGAATCGGCCCTGCTTGGCGAGCGGATCGTCGTCCATCAGCGCGGTCCAAGCGCGCAGCTTACGTGCGGGCACATCGTCGGGCAGCACCACAACCGTCGTTCCCCCAAATGGACCCGGACAGGGCGGGAGGGCGCCAACGGCCGCGAATGATTCCGCGTGAATCTCTGTGGGCAGACGAACGGCGCTCTCGTCCGCGGGCGGCGCGTCCAGCACAGCCACCGGTCCACCGCCATCGCCGGCGGCACGTAACGCCAGCAAGCGAGCCCAGTGGCGGGCACGAGGGGAATCCTGTTCGACGAGAATGTACCGGCGACCTCCGGCGTCGCTCGCCGGACGGGCTTCCACGCCCAGCGCCATCCGAAGCGCGTTCTCCGTGCCCAGCTCCTTTGTCCATGGGTCGTCGTTCGCAGCTACCATGGACGCATCCAGGCCGATGTCGGAGTATTCGCTGAGCTCCTGCGACCACCATTCGTCATCACCATCGACGATGACTACGCGAAGCGATTTGGCGGGCGGAGGCTCGTCACCTTGAAACTCGGGCAGCGGCAGCGGGAAGTCCTTGATCTTCACATAGCGACGTGGATCGAGGGCGACCGCTTCGACCTCCATTCGATCAGACAGCAGTCCGATCGAAGCGACTACGGTGGCCCCCGTTCCCTCGCCAGCCACGCAAACACGAGCCGGGTCGATCGGATAGTAACGCAGCAGATAAGCCCACACGCGCTCGACCGAACCGATCAGCGAGCCGACGTCCGAATGAAACGAGTCGGGCCAGAACCAGCGACCACCCTTGCCGAGATCCTCCTGAACAGCCGGGTAGGGCGGTTCCAACACGGCGATGGCTACGTCGTCACCCAAGCGATCCTTCCACAGATCCATCCCGTCAGAGGAGGTGAACCCGTCGTCGCAAAGCCAGATCAGAAGTGGGACCGGCTCATCGTCGGTGGCTGACTCGGGTATGTGGAATCTGTATTCTTGCTCACGGGCTATGCTGACCGAAAAAGTGCCGTCATGGACGTCGTTTGCTCGTGACTCGGCGAACACCACATAGTCAGCCACCGGGGCACCACCCACGTCGGCGATGCTCGGATTCGTTGTCGGCGAGATGGCTACCGTGATCACCTTCGTCAGAGGGCGGCGTGTCAGAAGCTGATGCACGGTCCCGTCCCAGTACGCCGAATGAAACCCGCCGTTGATGTGGAGAACGGTGTGGCCGGGATGTTCGTCCAGGGCGATGGCGCATGCTTCGCCCATGGCGTTGTCCCACAGCGATTGCGTCGAATAGAGTCGCTGGTCATCGCCTCCGCCACCACCGCCTCCGCCAGCCATGACTCGATGACTGCGAACCGCGTTGTCGGTGCGTCGCCAGTAGGCCGGTGTGTTGGCGAAGAACTCAGCCGGTGCGTGATGCTTCTCGTCGTCTTCCAACCAGTCGAGGACCGACGCGCCTTCCATAGCGACCCGTCTGCGCAGGGGCCTCGGGAAGTTCGCCGCCACGACCGGTCGTCCAGCCGACTTGGCTTTCTCGATCAGCGGCCGGTACGCCGTTCGGTAGTTCTTCCACGGACGGGCAGCTTTCAGGAACGCAGCCTCGTCAATCTCGCCCGCGAGGTACGCATCCAGATCGCCCTGCACGTCGCGTTCGAACATTTCCATCGAAAGGACGACGTTGCCGTTCCTCCTGGCCAGCAGCCCTTCGTAAACCGCCAGCTCGACGCGATGGGTCGTTTCGTCGGTATGCGTTTCCCCCAGGAACACCGCCTCCGCCCCAGCCAGCACATCGAGAAACGCCTCGAAAGAGATCGCCTCGCCGGTCCGCCCATCTTGAACCGCCACCGCGCGATGCAACGGCGGCGCAGCCCAGTCAGCCGCGTCGTCGATACGATTCGCCGTACGCGGAGTCGTGACACACGAGACCGGGACAAGCAACATGCCAAGCAAAGCAAGACGTCGATACATCTCGATAATCCCCCGATACGGACGCTTGCGTCCGACAAATACGCGCCATGATAGGGGTAGGCTCGCCTCGGCACCCGCCGCATCAGACCCCTACACAATCTTGCGGAGTGTACCCGGACAACGCGGTCTCGGACAATGTGACATGGAGCCCGCCACACGGGCTCCGTGCCTCTTCTTCGTAACGAGAAGAGGCCCATGGGTGGTAGGATGTGGATAGCGACGGCTCTTGAGGAAACTCGACGGATTTGTCCGCTCCCGACGCCGTTCGGCGCCTGGAGGGGCGGGAATATGGTGGATCGGCCACCAGGGTGGCCGTCAGATGGACTGCCGGCTCTCAGGAGCATGAACCAATCTCCCGACATGCGGATCCGCCGGCTGTTGACGAGCCGTCCAACCTTGGATCGGTCGTACCCGGAGACAGAAGGGACGTGGCCATGATCAATCGGCTTGTCTACTCGAAGTTCATGGCATTCGCGTCAAGATCCAGCGCAGGCAACCACGAAGGCCCCTTCAGGCGCGTGAGAGTACGAAGCCTCCTGGTCCTCGTCGGCCTCGGCCTGATCATAACGCCTGTCTTCTGGCTCCCGATCGCAGCGGTTGTCGAAGACGAAGACCTGACACGTCAACTACTTGGGATTGCTTTCTTCACGTTCCCGCTCTGGTGGATCCTGCGACAGCGTAAACGCGCCAATCTCAGCCTGATGTCCCTGGTGGGGGAGTCGCCTGCGCCCGGAACGGTGGTTCGCTCCCTGACTGTGGTCTTGCCACTCGGGCTCGCCAGTATCGGTAGTGTCTACCTCGTCTATTACCCGCTCAGCTTCCTGGCCCCGGGATTCGTTCAGATATGGCTACTCGACCCGATCTACTTCGTGACTCCACCTCCGGGAACCGACTACCCAGTGCTTTACGCTGCGCTTGGAGGCCTGGCCGGCATCGTGATCGCGCCCATTCTTGAAGAGCTGATCTTCCGAGGGCTCGTGCTGCAGCGATGGGCCCACAAGTGGGGACCGCGAGCGGGCATCCTCGGTTCGTCCGCCCTGTTTGCCGTGGGCCACCCGGACGTTCTCGGGGCCTTTCTCGTCGGTTGTGTCTTGTCGGCCCTGTATCTGCGCACGCGGTCCCTGCTCGTCCCGATCGCGTGTCATGTGGCAAACAACTGCTTGTCCGCCTTGGCAGAGTTGGTTTTCTCGAAATACGACATGCCCGGGCCATTCGATGTAGCTGGCGTTGCGGAGTTTCAGAGCGAATGGTGGCAGGGGTTTACCTGCCTGATCGTGGCGGCACCGTGGGTTGTGTACTTCCTGAGGCGCAACTGGCCCGC
>JADFPW010000195.1 GCA_022562105.1 Planctomycetota bacterium | reverse complement strand
GCTCGGTGCGGCAGCCGGCGTCGCTGTGTGGGGTCGTCGGACTCAAGCCCACCTACGGACGTGTGTCGCGGTATGGATTGGTGGCCTTCGCCAGCAGTCTCGATCAGGTCGGTCCTTTCGGGCGGACGGCAGAGGACGTCGCGTTGCTCTTGAACTCGATCGCCGGCCACGATAGTCGAGACTCGACGAGCGTGGACGCGGCGGTTCCCGACTACACAGCCTCGTTGGATCGGTCGATGAACGGTTTGCGCGTCGGGATCCCGAGCGAGTATTTCGGCGAGGGGTTGGATGGGCAGGTCAAGGATTCGGTTGAGGAGGCCATCGACGTATTGGGTGGGCTTGGTATCGAGCGGGTCGAGGTTCACCTGCCGCACATGGAATACGCGGTAGCCTGTTACTACATCGTGGCGACGGCTGAGGCGTCGAGCAACCTGGCCCGGTACGACGGCGTACACTACGGTTTTCGCGCTCCAAACCCAGCCAACGCGATCGATCTCTACGCATCGTCGCGCGAGGCGGGTTTCGGATCGGAGGTCAAGCGGCGCATCATGCTGGGAACCTACGTTCTGAGCAGCGGATACTATGACGCTTTCTATGCCAAGGCGCTCAAGGTGCGGACGCTCATCAAACAAGACTTTGATCGGGCGTTCGAGTCGGTCGATGTGATTGTGTCGCCGACGTCGCCGACAACGGCGTTTCGCATCGGTGCGAAGATCGAAGATCCACTGGCGATGTACCTGGCCGACGTCTATACGCTCTCGGCGAACTTGGCTGGCATCTGCGGGATCAGCGTGCCGTGCGGGTTTGACGATCAGCAGTTGCCGATCGGGTTACAGATGCTCGGACCTGCTCTTGCCGAAGATCGCCTCCTGAACGTGGCCCATCAGTTTCAGTTGGCCACCACGCATCATCACTCGATGCCGATGGCTAGTACCTAATGGGGCGCCCGGACAAAGACGGCCCGCCGCGCGGTAAACCACTGGACACCATTAGCTCGCGCGGATAGCGTGACCCTCATGCAGCTCAGCACTCGATCAGCCATCGCTCGTTCGACGCAGGCGTACTGCTCACTCATTTCCGAAGCGGAGTCACTCACCCACGGAGTCACGTTTCGTTGTGAACGATTTCGACAGTTGACCGCAGCCAATCAGATTCGCGAAGTGGTGGCTGACTCGGCGGAAAGCGCTGCGCAGGCATTCGACGCGGTGGAGGCCTACTACGAGTCGCACGGACTCCAGTGCCACCGCTGGGCACCCACAATCGATGCGGATCCAGAAGTCTTGAACGCCTGTCTGAGCCCTCATGGATTCACAACCAAGCGCCTGAACGCCATGGTGCTCGCCGATTGGCCGACACTGAATGAGAACAGTCACGTTCGGATCCTGCCGGCGCGCCCGATGCGCGACGCCTTTAGGGCCACCTACGTCGATGCGTCGCTGGCTGGGCCGGATAATCCGAATCAAGTGGCGGACGCCGCATTGGATCGACTCGACGAGGCAGCGATGGATATGTTCGTGGCGGTGGTGGACAAGAAGCCCGTCGGTCGAGGCGGGCTTTTTACGGTTGGGGACATCGGGTTGATTGTGGATGTGGCGGTCCTACCGGAATGGCGCGGACAAGGTGTGGGGACTTCAGTGATGCGGCATCTGCTGGCGTTGGCCCAGCGCCTGATCCCGCGCATTGTCTGCCTGGACGTCGATGCCGATGACGAAGCGTTGGGCGCGTTGCTGACGCGATGCGGATTCGTCGCGGACGGTCAACTCATCGAGTTTGATCGAGTGATTCAGAACCCGAAGACTTCATGATCGTTCGCGCCAAGTTCGTGGTTCCCGTTACAGGGCCGATCATCGAGAACGGCGCTGTCGCAGTCTCGGATGGCGTCATCACCGACGTGACTTCCTGGCCGGCTTCGGGTGGTCATTGCGATCACGATCTCGGAGAGGCGGTTCTCCTTCCGGGATTCGTCAATACCCACACGCACCTGGAACTCTCGCATCTGCAAGGACGCGTCGATCCGGGGATAGGGTTCGTCGAATGGCTCGAATCTCTGGGACGCATGGTCCGGGCTGATGACGATCCGGCGGCGCGAGTAGCGGGAGTGAAGCGCGGTGCCCGCGAGTGCATCGAGTTGGGCGTGACCACCGTCGGTGACATCACCCGTCGCCCATCGGAAACCCGGGCGGTGCTACGCGATGGACCGCTGCGCGTAGTGTCGTTCGGCGAAGTGATTGCCATCGGGCCTATCCGGACGATGCTGAACGCCCGCCTGCAAGCCGCGACGCAGGCAGACCATGTTTCCAACCATTTGCGCATCGGGGTTTCTCCGCATTCGCCGTACACGGTCGAGCCGAGTGGATTCCATGCCTGCCGATGCAAGGCCGACGAGTTGGGATTGCCCATGACGATCCACGTGGCCGAGACGCCCGACGAGCGGTTGTTCACCTCCGCACACGATGGACCATTGCGAGCATTTCTCGAACGAGTCGACGCGTGGGACGAGAACGTGGAGTGTCCGTCGGCTTCGCCCGTCGAGTTCCTCGACCGAATAGGGTGCCTCGGGCCGCGAACGCTACTTGCCCATGTCAATTACGTCGGTGCTGAGGAGATCCAGATCCTGGCGCGAAGCGGTGCCCACGTCGTCTACTGCCCGCGCACGCATGCCGCCTTCGGCCACGCACCGCATCCCTATCGGGAGATGCGTCGCGCCGGCATCAACGTGTGCCTGGGCACGGACAGCCTGGCGTCGAATCCGTCGCTCTCCGTGCTCGATGAAGCCCGCATGCTCTACGCGAAATATCCGGACGAGGGGGCCAAATCGTACTTGGAGATGATAACGCTGTGCGCCGCCCGGGCATTGGGATGGGATGACGTGGTGGGATCGCTATCGCCCGGCATGGCGGCTGACATGACCGCCGTCCGGCTTGAGACCGACGGTCCCGACGATCCGCTGGCGAACGTTCTTGGTTCGGACGAGTTGCCCGTGCAGACGTTCATCAACGGCACGGTCGTGTATCCCAGTCCGCGCGAACCCTCTTGTGAGACATGACGGACTCATCTCGATCATTCGCAGCCTGTTGACCGTGATTCTTCCGAACTGTGCTCGCCAGGTGTTCGCGTTCCTATGGCTGGCGGATGGCAAGGCTCTCCCGACGCGCTCGACCAGACGCCCTTCGGGTTGATGCGGTCACTCCGGGTTTTCCAGTTCCGTTGACTGCCGCGGGACGATGATCTCCCAATTGCCGTCCCCTTGTCTGTATTGGCACGGCTTCACCGGATCAGGTAACATCGTCGCGCATAAGGAGCGCGTATCGGCGATGGACGTCCTATCCAGAATCTGGCAATGGCTGCTCGACGAGAACAACCGCGGCGCGGCGGCGCTGGTTGGCACCGGCGTCGCGGCAACAGCCGCGGCCGGATGGGCTCTCTTCAGATACTCCCGCAAGCGTCCGGACGTACCAAAGAATACCGACTCGTCGAATCGCACTACGCACTTCGGTGATGCTGGGACGGCTCAATATGTCGAGCGGATGGACGGCGGAACCCTGAGCATCAACTCCGGTCCGAATGCGGAGCAAATCCGAGCGATTTCTGAACCCTTGCTAGGCGTATACAAGGATCAAAAGGAGCGAATCGCGCAGCTCTCACTGGAGCTTGAAATCTCCAAGAAGGCCGTCCAGACCTTCCTTGGCATCCTCGGCGAAAAGCAGGTGCCCCGGGAACGCTGGCCCGAAAAGCTGGCCCAGATAGCTCGGGACCACCTGAGCCTGCTGAAACGCCTGGATTCGCTCCCGGCGGACGATGCGGTCATTGAAGAAAAGACGCGCGCAGCCCGGGACGCCGTTGAGGCCGTAGACCACAAGCGAGCCGAGGCACTGCTCGAACAGCTCGATCTTGAAACCGCCGAACGTGAGGGCACGGATGCCAAGACCCCGCTCCGCCGAGCGGCGGAGACGCGCGCGGCGCGCGGTGAGCTCGCCATGACGCGGATCGACTATCGCGCCGCGGCCGAGCACTTCCGCCGCGCCACTGAACTCGCCGACGGGATCGACGCCGAATTGGCGAAGAGATTCCTACACGAGCGGGCCGATGCGCTCTACAAGCAGGGCGAGGAAAGGGGCGACAACGAGGCTCTCACCGAGGCGATTGACGCTTGGCGCAATCTACTGGAGCGCCTGCCCCGCGAGCGCGTGCCGCTGGACTGGGCCATGACCCAGAACAACCTCGGCAACGCGCTGACGAGTCTCGGCGAGCGCGAGAGCGGGACGGCGAAGCTGGAGGAGGCCGTGGCGGCCTACCGCGAGGCGCTGAAGGAATACACCCGCGAGCGCGTGCCGCTGGACTGGGCCACGACCCAGAACAACCTCGGGAACGCGCTGATGAGGCTCGGCGAGCGCGAAAGCGGGACGGCGAAGCTGGAGGAGGCCGTGTCGGCCTTCCGCGAGGCGCTGAATGAACGCACCCGCGAGCGCGTGCCGCTGGACTGGGCCACGACCCAGAACAACCTCGGCAACGCGCTGATGAGGCTCGGCGAGCGCGAAAGCGGGACGGCGAAGCTGGAGGAGGCCGTGTCGGCCTACCGGGAAGCGCTCGGCGTGTACGAATCTGCCGAGGCGGATCACTTCATCACGGTGGTTCGCGAGAACCTGCAACGCGCAGAGAGGCTGCTTGACGAGCGCCGAGACGACGATCGACAAGACTCTCGCCCGGATGACGTGGGCGAGTAGTAGGGGATAGGGTTCGATACCGCGTTCCCGCGAACCAGGACCGGACCGACAGGTCTCCCGGGATCCCGGAATCGCCCAACGTTCGAGACGTTATTCACTTGGTGCGGTGTCTCCGAAAAATCGTCGAAATCCGAGCCGCGACCGTGAGGGAGTGGTGGCGTCGCATGGCGGCTCAGTCGTAGGAAACCGCTCCCTTACGGTCGCGGCTCGGATTGCGATAAGCGACGGTTTCAGGGAGACACTGCACTTGCTGCCGACTCGCAGGACATCGGCGATGCGATTACGATCGAACAGACAAAAATAGACGATCGGACCATACGAATACCCAGGCAAATCGCTCCGAAAACGGCTTCAAGCAGAAAGGATGCCACGATGAAGAGAATCATGACGCTGGTCCTGGTGGCCATGCCTTTGGCGGGCGCCTGCGCCCAGGAGAGAATCGTCGGAAGCGGGATCGCCACGACCGAAACGCGACAAATGGGAGCGTTCGATCAAATCGATCTGCGTATCGCCGCGGACCTCAAGATCACCATCGGAAAGCCCAGCCCGCTCACGATCGAAACGGATGACAACATCCTGCCGTGGATCGAGACGGAGGTGCGCGACGGCAAGCTCATCATCTCGAGTGACAAGTCGTTCAAGACGGAGAACGAACCGGACATCAGCGTGACGGTTGCCGATCTCAAGGGGCTCAGCGTGTCCGGCTCCGGCGATGTCATCGTCACAGGCCTGGACAACAAGGCGTTGAAGGTGCAACTCGCCGGCTCGGCCGATGTCCGCCTCTACGGTAAGACAACGGAGCTCGACATCAAGATCAGCGGTTCGGCCGACGTCTTCGCTTCCAACCTGCAAGCCGAGGAAGCGGAGGTGTCCATCACAGGCTCGGGCGACGTGCGGGTCCATGTCACCCAGAAGCTCGAGGTAAGGATCACAGGCTCCGGCGACGTGGTCTATCGGGGCAGCCCGAGGGTCACTGCCAAAGTAACCGGCAGCGGCAACGTCACCAAGGACAAGAAGTCAGCGTGATTCCACGTTGGATCCGCACCACAGAGGCTGAGCGCGTGGACCGTGACCTGCTTCGGCGGGTCGCATCTCTGTTTTGACGAACGGGACGCTGGCGACGAGCTTCAATCAGCCCTGGATTGCCGAACAAAGTCCAGGATCTGCTGAGAATCCCGAGCGTTGGCCGTGCGAGTCAGCGGTCCTGCGATTTGGCACGCGGTGTCGCCTAGTTCAGGGTTCTTGCATCGACAGGGTGTCAGGCGGATGCCGAAATGCTCGCCCAGCTCCACAAGGCAAGCGAAACGCGTGGTACGCTCCGCGTTGTCGATCATTCGCCCACCCCCGCAACCCTCGGCGAATCGCTGGTGCTGCCAGCGGAGCGGTTCTCGATCCGCGGGACCGAGGGATCGGAGCTGGTCTCTGACGTTGGTGTCAAAAGGGGGGCGCAGAAAAAGGTAGCTCGCGGCTGCATGACGAATGTTGGCCGCCCCCAGGCACTCAAAGAGCGGGCCGATGTTCTCTTCCCGGTCGGTCACGGCCGGGATCAACGGGTCAAGGCGGGCGGTGGCCTGGACGCCGATGTCTCCGAGCGATCGGAGAAGTTCAATTCTCCTTTGTGGTGGAGCGGTTCGCGGCTCGAAGCGCTTCCACAGCTCCGAGTTCAAGGTGGTGATTCCGACTTGGGCAAAAACCCGTTTCGGCGTCTTGGCGAACAGGCGAATGAATCGATCACCCACGAACCCTTTGGTCAGGAACGACACCTCGACACCGGCGCCGAGGAGGACGGACATGGTTTGGAAGGTGACCTCCTGCACGCCCGGCAGGAACTGAAACGGGTCGCTGGACGAGCTGAAATACACCCGACGCGGAAGACGGCGTTTACGCTTCAGCTCCTCTTGAACGAGGGTCGCAGTGTTCTCGAAGAGAACGACCCGTTCCGGCCCCGGGTATCCCGGATAGCCTTGGATATAGCAATAGGTGCAGCCCAGGGCGCAACCTTGGGTGATGTTGATGGTGGGGAGTTGTTGCAGGCACGGTATTGACGAGGGCGTGAGGATCGGCGATTTGCGTTGCCGCTTGACTACCTCTACCACAGCCTCACTCCCCGTAGCTCGTCTGTCCAGTCAAACCTCGTGATGACATACTGCTGTGATTCTGTCGTGAATCCGTCCGCGCGACAGTGGATCGCGGTCGTTCCGGAAAGCCCAAACTGCTGCCGATGTATCGTTAGGTGTTCTGGCAGGAGATCAAGATCGTCAACTACAATGGTCGAGGCCGCCTTGAGAAGCTGTGAAATGATGCTGCGCCCTGATGCGGTGGTTAGAGAGGCTGGATTGAAGCGCCGAATCGGAAGATTCCACTGCTCGGGACGTGCTACGCTCACATCCTTGTTGATTACCGCCTGCATTGCGTCGAAGTATCCCGACAAAGAGAACTGAGGCATTAGTGTTCCGGAGAGGCTAGGGCGTCGAACCGTTCGGACTGCGAGTTCTGAAACGCCTTGCTGTTGCCGACGCGGCGTCAGGCACCAAGACGGCTCCGTTCGGCGCCGATTCGCCGGAGTCTCCTCCCCAAAGTCATTGCCAGACTCGATAATGAAATTGCTGGCGTTGTCCAAGAGGCGGCATAGAAAGACCCAATCAAACGGTCCGTTGCGTTCCAGCCAACTGTCGTCGTCCAGAAGCACGCGGTAGTCGGCCGTGGTCCATTCCACGTGTGAAACTCCGTCAGCCTCTCGTGTGACACCGAAAGACCGACCGAAGGATGGCCCGCTCGTATCTACGAAATGAATCGTCGCCCGCGTCCTGTTTCCCGGGGGCAACGCGCGATGCAGATCGCGCCACGCTGTCGCAGTCAGGTGGCCGGTGCCGGCTCCAAGGTCGAGTATCGCGAGTTCGGCACGCTTTCTGGTTGCGCCTCGCCTATGTCGCCACCTGCGGAAGAGAGGTTCCAGTATTCGGCGAGTGAGCTGGGGCGATCTCGGCTTCCAGTAAGGATCCGACTTCCTGCTGATCAGGCGTGATAGGCGATCAATGGGGCCGAAGCTCTCGGATCGGCTTCGAAGATCGGCCGAAGGAAACAAGATGAGACTCGTTGCCCCCTTTTTCGTCAGGCGGAGTTGGCGATAGTGGTAGTACCGTGTGTGCGCTGCCAACGGCAGCACCAGCGGGACATGCCGCGGTGTTGGAAATGGAGGATTCGGTGTTAGCCGACCGAGTTGATACACGGGATTTCGATCCGTAACCACGCCGGCAGCTTGAGCGGACGAACCACGTATCTCCACCGTAAATGTTGCAAACGAGAGAATGCGATGTAGCACCGGAATTGGGTCGCCCCGCTCAGGTTCACACCGGGCTATTCGCAGCGAGTGATGCAGCAGACTGAAGTACCGCCAGCAGTAGGTGAGTTGGCGCTGTCTACTTAGGATTCGCGCATAAATAACTTAAAGTATTCGGCTTAACTTTCCCGATAGGAGAGTATGCCGGATGCCACAGTGGTGCAATGGGTGAGGGAGAAGTACCTTTCGTTGTCTGAGGTCTTGAATGAAC
>JADFPW010000194.1 GCA_022562105.1 Planctomycetota bacterium | reverse complement strand
CCATCGGTCGCCGGTCGAGCGGCTGGTAGGCATCGATTCTGGATGGGCTACACAACCTCGACGCCTTCGGATTCAGTCAATGCCCGAAACAGAGTGCTGAGCCGCTGGGTGATCGGGCCGATCTGACCGTCGCCGATGGTGCGGCCATCGACCTTGGTCACCGCAGCCAGCTCGCCCATGGTGCCGGTGCAGAACATCTCGTCGGCCCGGTAGACCTCGGTTAGCGAGAAATCCTTCGCCTCGCACGGGATGTCGTTCTTCTCGCACAGGTCCAGGACCGTGGCTCGGGTGATGCCTTCCGGGCAGGCAACATCCCGGCTGGTGATTACGCGGCCGGCGTGTACGAGAAAGACGTGCGTGGCGTTGGTCTCGGCCACGAATCCGCGTGGGTCGAGCATCAGGGCGTCGTCGGCCCCGGCGTTGTTGGCTTCAATCTTGGCCAGGATGGACTGGATCAGGTTGGCGTGATGGATCTTGGGGTCCATGCAGTCCGGCCCGAATCGCCGCACGCTGCTGGTAATCAGCGTCAATCCGCCCTTGTCGTAGACCGGGGGTTTGTGCTCGGCCAGCACGATCAAGGTCGGCCCAGCCTGATTGAGTCGCGGATCCATGCCGCTGGTGATCTTGACTCCGCGGGTCAGCGTCAGGCGAATGTGTACGCCGTCGCGCATCTTGTTGGCCGCCAGGGTGCGTTTGATCTGCTCGATCAGCTCGTCGTGCGATGGTATTTCGACAAACGCGAGTGCCAGCGCCGAGTTCCGCAGTCGATCCAGGTGTTCGGTGAGCTTGAAGATTCGCCCGTTGTAGACCCTGAGCCCTTCCCACACCGCATCCCCGCCCTGGACCACCGAATCAAACGGACTCACGCCGGCGTCATCCCGATGGACGAGCTTTCCGTTGATGTTGACGATCAGGTCGCGGTTCTTCTCGTTGAATGTTTGTAGCATGGTCCTCCGTCGTCATACGACCGCAATCTTCACTTGTCCAGTGATTGGCACCTGACCGAAGACACTGGTGGGCAAGCCACCAGTGGCACTCGAACTTACGCCGGTTCGTGGGCCGGGCTACTCGATGTTTCGACACCTTCGGGATCGGGATAGGCGCCGCCGCGGTAAAGCCAACGTGCGAAGCGCTTCAGGTCGTTGACGACTAAGTACAGTGCGGGAACCACCAGTAGGGTCAACGGCGTGGCGGCGGCGAGGCCGAAGGCCAGGGCGATGGCCATGGGAACTACAGCCTTGGCCTGTGTGCTGTGGGCCAGCAGCAAGGGCATCACCCCGGCGATGGTGGTAATCGAGGTGAGCAACACCGCACGGAACCGGGCCTCACCGGCCGCGGCCACGGCTTCGTATACCGGGTGTCCTTGGGCGATGCGGTTGTTAATGAAGTGAATGAGCACCAGCGAATCGTTCACCAGCACGCCGCCCAACGCGACCGAGCCGCATACGCTCATCATGGTCAGTTCGTATCCCATCAACAAATGGCCCACCAGAACGCCGACCAGACCCAGTGGAATGACCGCGGTGATGATGATGGGCTGTAGATAGGATCGCATCATGCCGGCCAGAATCGCATAAATGACCACGGCGGCCATCAAGATGCCGCGCGACAGACTCTCGATCGATTCACGTATCTGTGCTCGTTGGCCGCCGATGGTGTAGGAGACGGATGGGTAGCGTTGGGTAAGCTGGGGAAGGAAACCACCGGTCAGGTCATCCACGATGCGTTCCGCGTTGGCTTGCCGCTCGTCCAGGTCGGCGAAAATGCGCACCCGTCGATGCGAGTCCTGGTGCCATAACGCTGCGTAGCTGCGAACCATTCGAGCCTCCGCCGCTTCCGGAAAGGGAATCTCCTGACCGGCCGCCGTCCGCAAGTGAATGCGATCCAGTTGCCCCAAACTCAACCTCTGAGCGGCGTCGTAACGCACGCGGACGACGACCTCCTCGCGCCCGCGCTGAACGCGAACGGCCTCTCCACCCAGGAAACCGTGCCGCAGTTGGGTGGCCAGGTCGGCGGCGGTCAGGCCCAGGTTCCGGGCGGCTGGCTTGAGACGCACGCGGAGTTCCCGTTTGCCGGGGTGCAGATCGTCCTCGATGTCACTAAGGCCTTGATAGGTGGCCAGTTTGGCAACGACCTCGTCGGCTGCGGCGCGCAGTTGATCGAGGTCGTCGCCGTGCAGGCGAATCTCGATCGGCTTTTCGGATGGGCCGATGTTTTCGATTCGGAACGAGACCGTCACCGCCTCTGGAAACGAACCGGCCAACTGCTGCCATCGTTCCAGAACCACACGGGCGTCGATTCGCCGATCCCCGCTGCGCATCAGCTCGACGGTGACCTCGCCGACGTGGCTGCCCGCCTCGCCGAAGAACCGCGTCCACTCCCCGAGCAGACCGAAGACATGCCGTACCAGGCGTCCCGACGTCGCGGGCCGCACGTCGGGATCCTCGTTGAGCATCTCGGCGGCTGTGGTCAGTCGTTGCAACGCCGCCTCGGTAGTGGCGGCAGGCGTTCCCTCTACATACCGGACCCGGGCGCGGATCGTGTCGGTGTCCAACTGTCCCAGGAGAATGAACGGGATGTGACCCCCGTAGACCCAACCGGCCGCGACCATGACCAGCGCGGCGCACGAGCCGAGGGTCAAGCCGCGGGCTTGGAGGACGCGTCGGCAGAGTCGGCGATACGGCCCGCGTGCAAACGCTTCTAGTCCCGCGTCGAATCGATTCCGCCATGACGCGAGTCGGCCATTGGGTTTGGCGTCTCGTGCTCGCCCGATGTGGCGCAGGTGCGCGGGCAGGATGCCGAACGCCTCCAGGGCCGAGGCGGATAGCGCGGCGATGACCACGATGGGCATCTGATAGAAGAACTTGCCCATCACGCCGCTGACAAACAGCAGGGGGATGAACGCCGCCACCGTCGTGGCCGACGACCCCAGGACGGGTATGGCCACCGACGCGGCGCCGTCGATTGCGCAACTCGCCCCCGACTTGTCGTGCTCGCGGGCCTGGGAATGGATGCGCTCGCCGACCACGATGGCGTCGTCGACGATCAGGCCGGCCACCATGATCAGGGTGAAGAGGGTGATCAGGTTGAGGCTCATTCCCCACCACCCCATAACGATCACCGCCCCGGCCAGCGAAAGGGGTAGCCCCATCGCCACCCAGAAGGCCAGGCGCACGTTGAGGAACAGGGCCAGCATGAGGACGACCAGGCCAAACCCCATCAGGCCGGCCTTGGCCAGGGCGTCCAGACGTTCGTCTACGTCCACAGATGTATCCGCCCAGATACTCAGGTGCAAACCGTCCGGAAGTGTTGCTTGACGGGCATCAATGTAGTCACGAACCTGCCGGGCGATGGTGGTGGTATCCTCGCTCTCGATTTTGAAAACGCTGACCAGCACGGCTGGCTCACCATCCATTCGAGCGAGTTTGGTGGTCTCCTCATAAGACTCACGGATCGTCGCCACCTGACTTAGCCGCACGATGGTGTGGTCAGGGCGAGTCAAGACCACGAGTTCCTCGAAGTCCGCTGCCGTCGTGCGCCGACGCTCCGTGCGCAGCACAATCTCCTCGTGAGTCGTGCGCAGAATCCCGGCCGGTAGATCCACCGTCCCCTCAGCGACCGCCGCCATGACCTGTTCGAAGGTGAGCCCGTAGGCTTGCATCGCCTGCTCGGACAACTCGATAACGATCTCCTCGTCACGGGCCCCGACGATGGTCACCTGCGAAATGCCCGGTTGGGCGAGCAGCGCGTCCCGAATCTCCTGTCCGACGTGCTTGAGGGTGCGCTCGGGCACCTGACCGTGAACAGCGACGTTGATCACCCGATGGGGAACCAGTAGTTCGCGGACGATGGGGCGCTCGGATTCTTCCGGCAGGGTGGTCAGGGCATCCACGCGATCCTTGACGTCTCGAATGACCGAATCGGCGTCCGCGTTATCGCTTAGCGAGAGATAGACGGTCCCGACTCCCTCCTTGGCGACCGACGACACCTCGCTGACACCGGGGATTCCCTGTAGGGCTTCTTCCATCTTTGTGATGATGCCGTCCTCGACGGTCTCCGGACTGGCGCCGGGATAGACCACGTCAACGGTCAAGATGCCGATGGAGAACGGCGGAAAGGTTTCGCGCACCAGCTTCCCGGCAGCCATCACGCCGCCCACCAGAATGCTGATCATCAGGACGTTGGCCAGTACGGGGTTGTGGACCCCGATGGCAATCAGGCTGCGGAGGAGCCGCATGCTAGCGTTTCCTGGGATGCGCTCCCGTGGACGCCAGAGCCAGTCGGGTGGGCGCCGGTGCGGCTAGCATCGATTCGATCGGCAGGGGATCGACCATGGCCCACGATTCGCCCGGCTGGCTGATCGGGATGTGGAAGGTCAACTCGACCCGTCGTTGGATATGCATTCCCAGTACGGGATTGGCCAATGGCGAGACGATGATCTCCTCGCCGGGGCGTAGCTCGCACGAAGCCAGCCGTGCGGCCATCGAGCCGGTGTCGTCAAACACGATGCCGGCTGCCGATCCCTCACTTGCAAAGTAGACCAGGACCCGGTCGCCGACGACTCGGAGCATGGGCACTCGTCGCATTGCAAGCGTCCCATCCAAGGCATTTGGATCACCATCAACCGGGTCGAAGACGTAGACCCATTGGTCTTCGTAGATCGCGTGCCGCGGAACCACCAACGCCTCATGCAGCGGCTCGGCGGGTAGTTCCGCCTGACAGAACATGCCGATCGATAAGTTCCGCCGAAGCGGGTCGTGCTCATCGGTCGCGTCGATGGAAACATTGGGTATCTCGACGACGATGCGATCCGTGCGGGTGGCTTCGTCGTGGCGTTCCAACCGAGACACCGTGCCCCGCCAGGTGAAACGCTGACCCATGGTCGTCCAGGTCACTTTTACTTCGGGAGGGCTGCCCACATCGCGCCCCATGGCTCGTGCGCGGAGTGTCCGATCCGCCCAGATCCAATCCCGGGGCTCGATGACCGCGGGCACCTCGAACGCAGCCAGATCGGTCAACGTGGCGATGGCCAAATTGGCTATGACCACCTGCGATTGTTGGGCATTGACCAAATCGACCCGGGCGTCGAACGGGGCGACAATGCGCGTTCGTTCGACGTTGCGCTGGGCATCTTCCAATTGCACGTGCAGTCCATCGAGACGGGCGTCGATTTCGTCCTGACGGAACGGGATCAGGTTCAATTGGTTTTGGTACCCGCTGATGGCATCCTGTCGCTGCAGGAAGCGCTCCTCGGCCAGCTCCATCTCCGGATCGCTCGTCGCCCCGTCGGTTTGCAGCTCCAACTCACGCTGGTAGTTCTTTTGGGCCAGGGCGACCAACTTACGGGCGGTGACCAACCGAGTGGTCAACCCTCGATTCTCTTGTTCGAGTATCTGCCTCTGCACCTCGAGTTGCTTGATGTTGGCTTTGACTTGCTGAACGCTCGATCGGTAGGGGCGGGCGTCGATCTCGAAGAGCAGTTCATTCTGACGAACGGTTTTTCCTACCGCCAACGTCTCGTTGACGTAGGTGAGCAACCCGGAGACCTGCGGGATGATCTTGACCTGGCGCTTGGGTCGAACCGTGCCGTAGCCCACCACGGGCTCGGAAAACACCACCGGGTCCACCCGCTGCACCCGCACCTGCGGCAGCGACGCCGGGGCCGTGCTTAAGGACGCCTCGGCCGGCCGGCGAATGAGCCAGGTCATGGTGACCGTCCCCGCCACAAGTACCATGAGACCGATCACACCGTTGATAATCAGGCGAAGTCGTTCAGTCATTCGATCGTTCGTTCAGCCATTTGGTCCAGAGTATTCCCCGCCGCTCGCGTGAATGGATGCAGCTTCACCGCGACCGGGCGCAAAGCCTGTCGGCTTTATAGGTTGGTTGCTCGGGTTGGTTGCTAGTTGATGTATTCCTTCACGCTCGTAGCCGTCACGGCTTCGCTCCGGCGAGATCTTGACCGCACACCACGCCCCAACGAGCCCTTCCGATCACGCGAACCAATCTAGTCCACTATCCGATAAGGCGTCAAGACCATTCATCGGCATATGGGGCCCTGTAACGTCCCATTCTGTCACATCAAGCTGTGTCAATGTTGGCACAATCGTCTCTCGTGAGGGCCTGGAAGGTCCTCCACCGGGTTATTTCCGGGTATTGCATGGGTGGCCCCGCCGGCTGACCGCTGGTCGGGCTCCGGCCGTGACGATCAGGTTGCCGGGCGGATAGCGACCGGATAGACGGTACTTCGCTGCCCCGCCCCCAGCTGGAGCGGGGTGGTGATCGTCGGTTCGACGACGGGTTGGGTTCCAGACGGAGAGTCCATGACCATACCGGCCAGAATCTTGAAGCTCGGGGTACTGATATCCGGTGGAGGGCGGACCCTGCAGAACCTCCTCGATTGCGCTTCCGCCGGGACGCTTCTTGCCACCGTGGAGATCGTCATCAGCTCACGGAGGTCGGCGGCCGGCATCGCCCGGGCCGAGCGAGCCGGAATCCCGGTCGAAGTCATTCCACCTCATGCCCTGGGGCGAGAGGAGTTCTACGATAAGATTTCCAAGACACTGGATCAGGCGGACATCGATCTGGTGTGCATGTGCGGCTACGTGAGGTTCTGGCGGATTCCGGATCGTTATTCGGGGCGGGTGATGAACATCCACCCCGCCCTTTTGCCCAAGTTCGGCGGCAAGGGATTCTACGGCCAGACGGTCCATCGGGGCGTGTTGGAAGCCGGCGACAAAACGAGCGGCTGTACGGTCCATTTCGTGGACAACGAGTACGACCACGGGCCGATCATTCTGCAGCGCAGCGTTGACGTCTCGGCTGACGACTCGGTGGAGTCCCTCGCTGAACGGGTCTTCCAACAGGAGAAGATCGCTTATCCCGACGCCATCCGGCTGTACGCCGAGGATCGTCTTCGCGTCGAGCAGGGGCGCGTCAAGATTGATCCGTGCCCGGCGTGATGCGTACCGTTCGCACGTCCAACCACACGATGGGTCATGGTGATCAATCCTCTCTACGAGTGAGCCGGTCGATCGCGTTTCCGGCGTCGGCGTCGGCAGGATCGATCTGCAAAGCGCGACGGTAGTGTTCCAGCGCGCGATCGATCTGCCCGGTGTGTTCGAGTGAGACGGCCAAGTTGTAGTCGACCTGGACCGCGTTCGGATTCAACCGGCCTGCTCGGTCCAACAACTCCACCGCCCGTTTGTGGTCGCCTTTCAACGCCAACGCCAAGCCGAGGTTGTAGTGGGCCTCGGCCGACTGAGGATTTCCAGCCACCGCTCGTTGAAAGAGCTCCATCGCCCCGTCCAGGTCGCCCTGGGCGGCGAGCACGGTGCCCAGATTGCTGTAGGCCATGGCGTCCAACTGGGCCTCGGGGTTGATCGGCCAGTTGGCCGCGCCGGCCGTCAGGGCCGTTGCGCATACCGCCACCCCGACGAGTGCCGGCCGCTGCCGAGCACCGCGCTTTGCATAGCGCACGATCTCAACAATCCCCACACCGGCGGGTATCATGAGCAGCGGCACCAGCGGAAAACGGTATCGCCCGAAGACGTAGAACAAGGCCACGCTCGCCGCCATCGCCCTGCGCTGACGGATCGCAATCCACCGCATCTTCGGCCGGAGACGCCCCGAACTCGGCAGATCACCGCCGTGCGAATATGCTCCCTTCCCAAAAGGAGGCCAAACCGCGCCAGTTGCAGGCCTTAGCCGACCACCTGCGGAATCGCTGGTGCGCGCCCGATACCGTTGCGATCGCGCCGCCCCGGCATTACAGTCTCGGCGCGTCCGCGCCGTCCCGACCTTGCGCAGGCGGGTGGCATGGCCAAACGAAGCGCCGCCATGTTAGAGAAGCAGGCCATGGAAGACCGCGACATCCTGGAGACGTTCCCCAATCCGCATCCGACGCGGGACTACCTGATCGAGCATCGCATTCGCGAGTTCACGAGTGTTTGCCCCAAGACCGGGCAGCCGGACTTCGCGAAACTGCGAATCCAGTGCATCCCCGGCGCGAGCTGCATCGAGCTGAAGAGCCTCAAGCTCTATCTTCAGGCCTTTCGCGATCGCGGCGTGTTCTACGAGGACGTAACCAACATCATCCTGAACGATCTGGTGGCCTGCTCGCAGCCGAAGTGGATGGTGGTGGAATCGTCCTGGAGCGTTCGCGGGGGGATTCGCAGCACGATCACGGCCGAACACGGTCGCCGAGAGTAGGTCTCAGCGGCTACACGCCGAGCAACTCGAGCACCCGCTCGTTCGACGCGATGCCGTCTTCGAGCGACC
>JADFPW010000193.1 GCA_022562105.1 Planctomycetota bacterium | reverse complement strand
TAATGGCCCACCGGCCTCGGGGCGAGGGTGCAACGGCCACGGGCGACATACGATTGGGATCAAATCATTCAGCGCCTCCGATCGGCCGATATCATAGATACCAGGGGGGTCCGTAGGTGCAGGAGTGCGTCCCCGCGCCCGGGAGGCGATCCGCGCATTGAGGGGTGGCTGGTATGCCACGCGGTCACCAGCCTGGGAAGTCGTATGGAAACACCCCGGTTCGGTCCTTCGCAGCGGGAGTCACAGGTACCAAGTCGGCTGCCAGCAGCGGGCCGGCTCATTGGGTGGGAGCTTGACCAGCATGAAGGCACGACGCGGCACACGACTCAAGCCGACCGATTCGGCTGTATCGGAAGGTGAAAAGCCCAAGCGCGGAGGCCCGCGCACGTGGCTGCCGCTCGCCCCGTTGGTCCTGCTGCTCCTGGCCGGCGCGTGGTACTACCTTCAGCCGCAGTCGACTGAAGCAGCCGTTCGCAAAGCATCGCAACTGGCCGCCCGCGGGGCCGCGGAGTGGAGAGCCGGCGATCACGCGGCGGCGCTGACCAGCTACAGCCGGGCGCTGAAGTTAGCTCCGGATCGCTCCGACTACTACCGCGGTCGAGCCCAGGTCTATGTCGATTCCGGTGATCCCGAACTCGCCCTGGCCGACCTGGATCGAGCGCTGCAGGAATCTGATCCGTCGTCGTTGCTACTAGCCATCCGGGGCGACGCGCTGCGTGCGAGTCAGCGGTGGGACGCAGCGGCCGTTGCGTATCAACAAGCGATCGAGAAAGGGGAAACCTCTCCGAAGGTCTACCTGGGATACGGCGACGTGTTGGGCAAGCTCGGACGGTTCACCGATGCGATCGCGGTCATCGACGATGCCATCGGCCGCACAGATCTGAACGCCGACCTGTTCGCGGCTCGGGGTAAGGCTCATCGCGGCGCCGGTGAGTTCTCCGAGGCTCTCGAGGACTTCTCGCTGGCGATTCAGTTGCGACCTGGCGAGACGCTATTCCTGCGACAACGCGCCCAGGTGTTTGCCGAGTCCGGTGATCCGAAAAGCGCGGTTCGCGATCTGACCACGGCGATTCGCGTTCGATCGGGCGATGTCGATCTGCATCGCCTACGAGCCCGGGCACGGGCCGAGGTCGCCGACCTCGACGGGGCGGCCTACGACCTGGGACGTGTGGTCGAGATTCACACGGACGATGTAGACTCGTACTATGCACGTGGCCAAATCTACGTCCTGGCCCGCGCGTTCGGCGACGCGATCGACGACTTTTCCCGGGCCATTCAACTGGCACCGGGGCGGGCAGAGTACTACGTCGCCCGGGGCAACACGTTGGAGGCGATCGACGACTTCGCCGGGGCCATCGCGGACTTCAACCGGGTGATAGCGCTGAATCCCGACGACGCCTACGCCTACGCACGGCGGGGCGACGCGAAGGAGGGAGCCGGCAATCTCGAGGGCGCCATCGTGGACTTCAACCTGGCCATCCTCCTGCGTCCAGACTACGCCTATGCATACGCCGGTCGGGGTGATGCCAAGCTGCTGCTGGGTAACCGCATCGGGGCGGTGTCGGACTTCGACAAGGCCATCTCGCTGATTCCCGACTACGCCTATGCTTACTGCGGGCGGGGCCGGTCCAGGTTCTCCATGGGCGACTTGGCCGGTGCGTCGGCCGACTTCCGCTGGGTGCTGGATCATGCGACCGATCCGGTCTTCATCACCACCGCCTCGGAGTACCTGCGCCGCATCGAGCGGGCCGATCCCACCCGTTGACCCAAGCCTGCCGCCCTCCTAGACTCCTACCGGACGTAGTTCAGCCTTCGACACGCTGCGACGCGGGCCGCTCTCCTCGTGCTCCAATGACCTGCCGAAAGGAGTTCAGCCGCTCATGGGCGAAGAAAATGCAAGCGACTCCCCAACGCCGCCCGCAGCGCAGGCCACCAGCCACGATTCCGCCCCATCCAAACGCGCATCCGACAAACACGCCCTGACCGGACGGGCACTCCTGCTGGCCTGGGTGGTGTCGGTGCTCGGCCACGTGACGCTCTTCTTGGCCATGTTCCTGACCCCCTGGATTACCTCCCTGGTGGGACGAGCTGATGACCTTCCGTTGGCCCGGGCCGAGATCGTCGGACCGTTGCACCCGCAACAACTCATCGCCACGCCCAGCTTCGTTCAGCCGGACCCGGCGGTGACCGAGCACAACTCGTTGCAAGTCAGGCCCAAGGAGTTCGGTCATCTCACCGACAGCTTTCAGCCGGCCGAAAGCAACTTGTCGATCATCGGGATCGGGACGGGCGGTGGGGATCTGGACACGTTTGGTGTGGAGTTGGGCCAGGGTGGATCCGGTCCCACCTTCTTCGGGTTGGGGGGCGAGGAGGCTCGCGGGGTTCGCAAGATCGTCTATGTGGTCGATCGCTCGGGGTCGATGATTACGACCTTCGGCCTGGTCAAGGAGGAACTGAAACGTTCGATCACCGAGCTACGCCGCTCGCAACAATTCCATGTTATATTCTTCAACGCCGGTACGCCCGTCCAGAATCCGCCGAAGCGACTGGTGGCTGCCAGCCGGCAGCAACGGGAGGCGGCGTTTAAGTTCCTGGAGACCATTCATCCACAAGGAGGCACTGCCCCAGTGTCGGCCTTGCGAGCAGCGTTTGCGGTCGAGCCGGACTTGATTTACTTCCTGACCGACGGCGTGATTCCCGAGCCCGGCAAGGTGCTCAGAGCTCTGGACAACTGGAACGCCGATCGCCGCGTGCGAATCTACACGTTCGCTTTCATCTCGCGTGAGGGGCACGAGCTGCTGGAACGGATCGCCCGCGAGCATCACGGCGAATTCAAGTACATCTCCGAGGATGCATTCTTCCGTGGCCGACCCTAATGGACTCAAGGCAATGACCGGGCGCCCTATCCGAGCCGCGACCGTGAGGGAGCGGGGGAAACGCCGGTTTGGCTGCGTCGCCGGCCACCGCTTCCTTACGGGCGCGGCTCGGATGACCGTGGCGTTCTTCCTGTCCAGCGGGCCAGCCTTCGCCGACGAGATCATCACCCGCGATCGGAGCATCCAGCGGATCCAAATCGTCGGTTTGAACTCCGGCGACTTGGTCTATCGCGACGAGACTGGACTCGAAAGTTCGGTTCCCGTGGCCGACGCGATACGCATCATCGTCCACAGCGTCGGTGATCTTCGCGACTTCAGCCAAGCTGAAGAGTACTTGGCCGACGGCCAGCCGGAAGAAGCCATCGTTCGATACCAACGAGCCCTCCGTTTGGCCCGCGGGTTTTGGGTTCCGATCGTTCACCTACGCATGCTCCAAGCGAGCGATGGAACCGCTCGTTTCGATCGCACACTGGGCCAGTTTCTATGGTTGCTGCACTCGCCCCTGGCGGGCCCCGGCGTCGCCTCGCGGGTATTACCGCGCGGCCTACCGGTCAGCGATGGGGAAGCAGCCCGGTCGGCCCTGAAACGTATTGTCGCCGCCGCCCCGAAGTCCAACAGCGACGATTCCGACGACCTACTGATACTGCTTCGATTCGCGGTGTTGGATTCCATTGCGGATGGCAGTGCCGACGCCGTCGCAATGGACGTGGCCAGCCGTCCGCTCGGCCAAGCAATAGCCTCGGTGCGGGCGTATGAGATCAAGTTGGCGGCGCTCGGTCGTGCGCGGCGGGCGGGACACCACCAAGTAGCCCTTCGAGGGTTGGATCAAGCGATGGAGTTGTGCCCGAGGCAGTTGCTTCCGGAGTTGCTGATCGCCAAAGGGGAGTTGATGTTGGAGGCCGCCTCGGACCGGGGTGAGCTTCTGTTGGCTGCGTCCACATTGATGCGCGTACCGATCCATTTTACGGAGCATGCCCTCGCCGGTCGGGGTCTGCGTTTAACCGGAGAGATTCACGACCGGCTGGGGCGCCCAGAGCAGGCGGTAGCCCTGCTGGAGGAGTGCCTCCGATCCAAGAGTCTGCCCGACGCAGAGCGATCGGCGGCGCGGGCGGATTTGGATCGGATACGAGGCACAAACCAAGCCTCGCCGCGGTGAGCATTCTCGTCGCTGGCCTGGATGAGCCGCCACCGAGGATGGTTGGGTCGAGACCAATAGTACGCTAGTGTGATGCCTCGGAACTAAAGCGACAAACCGAGCGACCGTGAGGGAGCGGTATCAAGATGTATTTCAAGGAGAAACGGGCTTGAGAATCTTCCACAGCCTGTCTGTTGATTCAAGGCAGATCTACAGACTTGCACTTGCGGTCCTGGTGGTCGCGGTCTTGATGTGGTGTGCCGTCGGAGAGGTGCAGGCCCAGATCGAGTCGGGCGACACCGCGAGCGCATCTCGCGTGGAGCTGCGCTGGTTCGATCACTTCATCGGGCAAGGGGGGTGGATCACCTGGTTCGTCTTGCTGCCGCTGTCGGTGGCGACGGTGGCCTTGTCCATCGAACACGCGGTGTCCATTCGGCGTGATACGCTCGTTCCCCAGATCATCGTGGATGAAACCAACGAGCTGCTGGCCGAGAAACGTTACGTCGATTCGGTCAAACTGGTGGCTGAGGATCAGAGCATGCTGGCCTACGCCCTGCACGCCGCGTTGATCGAGGCGGGAAACGGGTTCGCCTGCATGGAGCGTGCCTTGGAGGAGGCGATCGAGGAACGGTCCGCCAAGTTGATGCGCAAACTGGAGGCGATCAACACCATCGGCAATATCTCCCCGATGATCGGCTTGTTCGGCACGGTGTACGGCATGATCCGGCTGTTCGCTTCGATCGGAGCGGCGGGGGAGCTGCCTTCGACGGCCATTATCGCGGATGACATCTCCATCGCGTTGGTGACCACGTTTTGGGGCGTGGCCATCGCCATCCCGGCGCTGGCCATCTTCGCCATGTTCCGCAACCGGGTGGATGGGCTCACCGTCGAGTGCGCCATCACCGCCGACCGGATCTTGGCGGTGTTCAAACCCGGTGCGGCTGCGTCGGCCATGCGACCGGCCGCGATCGCACCTGCTGCTCCGGCGGCCGCAGCCGCTTCGTAGGAATTGACCATGCGAACCTATCGAACACGCACGAGGCACTCCATCGCCTTCAACATGACGCCCATGATCGACGTGGTGTTTCTCCTGATCGTCTTCTTCATGTTGGTCAGCGCCTTTGCCTCGGCGGAAAACGTGCCCATGCACTTGCCCGATCCCCAGCGCAGCCGGGCACGCAACGTGGAACTGGCCAATCGGTTGGTGATCAACTGCTTCCCAATCGACCCGGCGGCGCCGGCGAGCGGCGTACAGTATCGCCTCGGGCCGAACCGCCCGCAGTCGTTGGGCGAGATTTCCGACGCCCTGCTGGCCGCCCGGGGAAAGACCCCGGACCTGCAGGTAGTCATTCGGGCGGATCGTCGACTGCCCTACGCCGACGTCCGCGAGGTGATGAAGCTGGTCGCCGACCACGGGATCGTGAACATGAATATCGTCGCTCACGTCGGCTCCGAGGAGGACGGGCATTGACCGAACTCGCCGGACAGCCTGGTCAGGTCGCCGGCCGCGGTCCGTCTCGTGGTGCCGCCGAGACGGTCCACTTTCGGCCTCGACGGTGGCGTCCGCAGCGTCGCGGGTTGATGACCTCGCTCAACCTGGCCCCGATGATCGACGTGACGTTTCTGCTGCTGATTTTCTTCGTGGTATCGACCACGTTCAAGCGTGCGGAAGGGTTGTTCGGGACCAGGCTGCAACAGACCGTCGGTCGCCCCGCACCCATGCTGCCGATCAGCCCGATCATCGTTCGACTGACTCCGATGGACGGACCTGGCAGCGGGTGTCGCATCCGGATCGACAGCTTCGCCATTGAGCCGGCCACGTTTGGCGAACTCGCCCTGACGCTGCAACAGATCCAGGAGAATCCCGGCTTCGATCAAACGACGCCCGTGGTTCTGGTGGCGGACGATAGTTTGGAATGGGATCACGTCGTCGGCGCGTGGAATGCGTCGGTGCGGGCGTCGTGCACCAACATTCAGTTCGGCGGGTGAACATGCGCGTCCAAACAGCCCGACTGCGCTACGCCGCCTGTTTCGGAATCTGCGGGTTGAGCTTCCTGACCGGTTCGCCGCCCAGCCAAGCCCAATCGCCGGAGGATCGGCGCCTCGACCCGGACGAGTTTCGAGAAGGGTTGCGCCGGCGAGGCCTGACCGAACTGCTTCAGTTGCACCTCAACGAAACGCCGCCGGACGATCCGGTGCAGTCGATGCTCCTGGAGCGGGAGGTCAAGCTGGGCCAGTACCGCGATCCCACCCTGCCCGAGGCCGCGAAGCGCGACGCGCTGTTCGAGGCCAACCATCTCTTGCGCTCGCTGATCGCTGACCATCCCGATCAGTCGGACGCCTTCGATTGGCGTCTGCAGTTGGGTAAGTCGCTGCTCTACGACGAGGCGGAGCCCTACTGCCTCAACGTTCTCTACCGCGGCGGGACGCCGGAGGATCGCAGCCGCTTGGCGCTGCTCATGGATGAAGCCCGAGCAGTCTTCGACGAGTTGCTCGATCGATTGGCCAAGGAACTGGACCGGGTCGATCAGTTGCCGTTGCGCGAGTTCGAGCGGCTGGAGCGTCGCGGACACATCGAACGCATCGAGACGACCATCCCGCAAGCCCAGTACATGCGCCGGTGGGTTATCTACTACCGCGCTCTGGCCCGCCGTCCATCCGATCCGCTTCGCGGGCAAGGACTGCGTGCCATGCTCCAGGATCTGGTGGGGCGCTCGGAACTGCTGACCGTGTCACACGAAACGTCGCACTACCAGTGTCAATCGATGCTGCTCGCCGGCTTGGCCTCGCGGTTGCTCGGCCGCGCAGCCGAGGCGGCGGGCTATCTGGGTCGATCCATCGCCATCGGCGAGGCGGTCAGCGATCCGCCGGAACGCAAACAGTTGCAATGGGCGATCACGTTGGCTCGCGTCGAACGCGTCCGCGCCCTGGCGGACGCGGCCGAGTTCGATCGCGCTCTGGAGGCGGTAGACGAGTTCGCCGCCGGGTTGGAGTCGTCAACGTCGGGCGGTTTCGGGCTGCGCCTGACGGCGGGCCTGCTCTCGTGTGAGGTTCGGCAGCGTTATGCGGATCGCCTGGCCGTTCGCGGGCTCAGAGCAGGTGCTGATCGAATGCGCGGCGAGGCGTGGCAGGCGCTGCAGCGCTTGGCGGCTGAAGATACCGCCTACCGCAACGCCGTCTACGCGACGTTGTCGGCCCGGATCGGCCCCGATGCCGAGCCGGCGAACCTGCACCCGTTCGAGCAATGCGCGATACTGGCTGGTTGGCTGGCCGGCGCCGAAAGCGTCGCTGAACAAATCACGCAACTGGACGGCCGATCGCCGGACGCAGGAACCGTGCGCGAAACGCTGGGAGGCGAACGGCTTGCGGCGCTGGATCAGGCGATCGCTGCGGGCCGGGCGATGTGGCAACAACCGGCTGACCCCGACACCGCGGAGCTGCACGCCGAGATCGGGTACAACCTCGGCGTCGCCCTGTTTCTACGCGGCAAGCGTTCCGAGGCGGTGCGGCAGTTTCTCGCACTTCTCGATCGCCACGGGCAATCCAAACACGCCCTGACCGCATCCACGTTCGCGGTGCAGATCGCCGACGAGTTGTATCGCGACCCATCGGGTCGAACCCGGCCGGACGTGCAGCGACTCTATCTGCGAGCCCTCGAGGCGCTCCTTGATCGCTTCGCCGTCGCCAACGAGGCGAAGTATTGGCGGTTCTTCTACGCCCAGACCCTCGACGAGTTGGGTCGCCATGACGAGGCGGCCGAGCAGTTTCAACGGATTCGGCCTGAGCACGAGCACTACGTCAGCGCGGTCTACCTCTACGCCCGGGCGGTGAGCAATTCGCTGAACCGGTACGCGGCTGAGCATCCCGAAAAGATAACTGAGTTGGGCCGACGAGCGGCGACCGTCGCCCGAGCGGGACAGCGGTTTTGGGAACTCGTTGCTCATCGAGGCATTCAAGACGAGAGCGGCGTGGATCGGCTGTTGGCCCATGCGGTGCTCATGGTGGCTGAGGCGCATGTGATACCCGGCGTGGGTCGGGCGACACAAGCGCTGGAGGGGGTCGCCGACTTCGAGCAGCGTTTCGGCTCATTGGCGGATCTGATCGGTCGCGCCCTGCGGGTACGCGTACTCGCCTACGCGGCCCTGGGTCGGGTGGACGATGCCCGATCGGTCGTGCCCCGGTTCCTACAGCGCCTACCCGATCGGGCGGTTCCTACGTTGCAATCACTGTTCGATCGCATGAACGATGACGCGGTTGCGGCTCGGGCGACGGGACGCGAACAGGACGCCGATGGC
>JADFPW010000192.1 GCA_022562105.1 Planctomycetota bacterium | reverse complement strand
GGGGGCGGGGTTGGTGGCGGATTGGCCCACCCGGCGGCGGTGGGCGGGCTATGCCTTCGACGTCTTTGAGCGGGCTGGGTACGAGGTGTCCAGCGCCTACACGCTGGTCAAGCCGAACCGGGGTTACAGCTTCGTCTATCGCGACGCGCTTTGGCACGGGATGGATATGGTGGGCACGGGCGTGGCATCGTTCTCCTACGTGGACGGCATGCACTATCAAAACTGCGACGACTGGGACGACTACATTGAGCCCCTGGAGGCGAATCGACTGCCGCTGGCTCGGGCATTCCGGGCTACCGACCATCAACGGCTGATTCGGGAGATGACCCTGCAACTCAAACTCGGGCGATTGGACGGCGGCTATTTTCGAGACAAGTTCGGCGTCCAGGTGCAGGACGTCTTCGCCGATGCGTTCGCGTCGCTGACCGAAGAGGGATTCGCGAGCATCGATGGCGACCGAGTTACTCTGACGCGCGACGGCCTGATGTGCGTGGACGGATTGCTGCCGCGATTCTTCGAGCCCCAATTCCGCGACGTGCGATACTCCTGATTCCCCCATGAAGAAGCTTACCGAATACGCCACGGCTCATGCGGCGATGATCGACCTCTGTGACGTCGTCTACGATCGAGCGGCTGAGCTAAAGCAAGCCATCCTCCTGGACGCTGCGGACTTGCCGGCTCCCTACGAGGCGCTGCTAGCCCACAACGAGCACATGACCGTTCAGTTGCAGCAGCACCTCGGCACCAACGTCGAACTGCACGTGCAGCGCGAAGTCCACGAGAAGGATCGGTATCACCGACGAATCGTGTTGACGCGGGCGGATTCCGGGGCGATTGTGGAGTTCGGCGTGGTGCGCATCGATCTGGACTACATGCAGCCGTCGGTACGCGAGGAGATTCTGGCCAAACGCACCCCGCTGGGCGAAATCCTCATCTGTCACGGCGTACTTCGTCGCATCGTGCCCCATTGGTACATGCGGTTCGACGCCGGATCGGCGGTGACGCAGGAATTTGTAGGCTCCGACGACGGACCGGCGTTTGGCCGCGTAGGCACGATTCTCTGCAACGAACAGCCGGCCATCGAGCTATTGGAGATCGTCAAGTGCCCGTAGGGTGTAGACGCGCTGGTGTAGTGACTCCAAGTGATTGCGCCCATCCGAGATCCGTTTGACGAGCATGAAAGCGCTTCAATCGCAAGACTACGATGTGCTTGTAATCGGCGGCGGACCGGCGGGGAGCACCTGCGCGACCTTGCTCGCCGACCAGGGCCATCGCGTCCTGGTCCTCGAACGAGCCCATTTCCCCCGTCACCACGTCGGCGAGTCGCTCATGCCGCAGACCTATTGGACGTTGAAGCGCCTCGGCGTCCTGGAGACCCTGGGCAAGAGCGCCTGTCCGCGAAAGGAGAGCGTGCAGTTCGTCTCCTCGTCAGGACGCGAATCGCAGCCGTTCTTCTTCACCGATCGGGATCCCAACGAATGGTCGATCACCTGGCAGGTCCGTCGCGATGAGTTCGACGCCATGCTGCTGGACAACGCACGCACGCACGGAGCCGAGGTTATGGAAAGCGTCGGCGTTCGCGAAGTGCTCTTCGACGGAAACACAGCCGTGGGTGTGCGGGCCACATCCAACGGGTGCGTGAAGGAATATTCCGCGAAGGTCGTCGTGGATGCCAGCGGGATGTCGGCGGTGTTGGCGAGCCAGTTGGACCTTCGCTATCCGGATGAGAAGCTGCGCAGCGCCGCGATCTACGCCTACTATCGAGGCGGGAAACGCGACACCGGCCGAAACGCCGGGGCCACCATCATCGTGCATACTCCGGACCGAAAGGGATGGTTCTGGTTCATCCCCCTGGCGGACGACATGACCAGCGTCGGCGTGGTAGGGTCGTCGTCCCACCTCTGCACCGGGCGCGGCGACAACCCGGACGCTACCCTCGACGAAGAGATCGCCGCTTGCCCTGCAGCCGCCGCTCGACTACAGAGTGCAGAGCGTGTGGGCCGAACCTACGTGACCAGTGACTTTTCGTTCCGCTCCCGGCGAGTGGCCGGCGACGGGTGGGTCTTGATCGGAGATGCGTTCGGATTCCTCGATCCGATCTACTCTTCCGGCGTGATGCTGGCCCTCAAGAGCGGCGAGATGGCCGCGGATACGATTCACCCCGGGCTCGAAGCCGGCGACGTCTCCGGGGCGAGACTGGGGCGATTCGGACCGGAGCTGGCCCAAGGCGTGCAGCGATTGCGTCAGTTGATCTACGCCTTTTACGATCGGGATTTCAGTTTCGCCGCGTTTACCCGAGATCACCCGGACGAGATCGACCGCCTGGTGCGCGTGCTGATCGGCGACGTGTTCACCGACGAAGTCGATCCGCTCTTTGACGCCCTGGGCGAGCAGGTTGAATTGCCGCCGCCGATCGAGCTAGAAACAGACACGGGCGAATAATGCGAAGACTGATCTACACTTTGATCGTCCTGCTCGCGTTGCTGCACCAGGACTTCTGGTGGTGGGATCGGATCGACCCGTTGCTGTTCGGCTTCATTCCCATCGGTCTGACGTATCACGCGTGCGTATCCGTGGCCGCTGCCGTGCTGTGGGGGCTGGCCGTCCGCCATTGCTGGCCCACGGACGTGGATGTCGACGACGAGACGCCGGCGCCGAGCGTATCCGGTGACAGGGGACACGCCTGATGCTGGCGGCGATGAGTGGCGGGCAGACCGCGGTAATCGTGATCGCCGTATATCTGTCCCTGTTGTTGATTCTTGGTGTGATCAGTAGCCGGTTCCTCCGCGGATCGGCGGCGGACTACTTCCTGGCCTCGCGCGGCATCGGGTCGTTTCTGCTGGTCATGTCGCTGTTCGGAACCACCATGACCGCCTTCGCCCTGGTAGGCAGCACGGGCGAGGCTTTCAGGTCCGGCATCGGGGTGTACGGCAAGATGGCCTCCTGGTCGGGGATCGTGCATTCAGCCTGCTTTTTCTTTATCGGCATCAAGCTGTGGTCGTTCGGCAAGCGGTATGGCTATGTCACGCAGATCCAGTTTTTCCGGGATCGGTTCGAATCCAACGGGATCGGCTTGCTGCTGTTTCCCCTACTGGTGGGATTGGTGATTCCCTACCTGCTGATCGGGGTGCTCAGCGCCGGGACGGTGATCAACAAAATTACGGCAGGGGCCTTTCCGACGTTTTTCGCCGAGACCGGCGGAGCGATCCCATTCGCGGTCGGATCGGGAATCATCTGCCTGGTGGTGCTGGTGTACGTGTTTCTCGGCGGCGTGCGCGGCACCGCCTGGGCCAACGCGTTCCAGACGATGGTGTTCATCGTCTTGGGACTGGTGACCTTCCTGGTGCTGGCCGACAAGCTGGGCGGCATCGTCGAGGCCACCAATCTCGTCCGCGAGCACAATCCGACGCGGTTGAAACGAGATGTGACACCCGCCGACATCGAGCGATACGAAACACGATTGGCCGAGTGGGAAAAGGATCCCACTGCTGCGGTCATCAAACCGGCCGAGCCGCATCGGACGCCGCCGCTGATGTTCCTGTCCTACGCGTTCATTCCGCTGAGCGTGGGGATGTTTCCGCACTTGTTCCAACATTGGCTGACCGCTCGATCAGCCAAGACGTTCCGTCTGGCGGTGGTGGCCCATCCGCTGCTGATCATGATCGTATGGGTACCCTGCGTGTTGATCGGCATCTGGGCGACGTCCGCCGTGGTAAACGGTCATGCCGTCATTCCCGTGGGCATGAGCAACCCCAACGCCGTGTTGGCGGTGATGGTGAAACAGCTCACCAGCCCCATACTCGGGGCCCTGCTGACCGCGGGCATCCTGGCAGCCATCATGTCCAGCCTGGATTCGCAGTTCCTCTGCCTGGGCAGTATCTTCGCCAACGACA
The DNA here is from genome assembly GCA_022562105.1 of Planctomycetota bacterium. GTDB lineage: Bacteria > Planctomycetota > Phycisphaerae > UBA1845 > UBA1845 > JADFPW01. The sequence goes on along the minus strand of JADFPW010000192.1, from coordinate 4,460 downwards.
TCGTCGGGCACTACATCAGCCGTGATCGGCTCACCGACCGACAGAAGGTGACCCTGGGCCGAATATTCGTCGTCGGAATCGTCGTCGTGACCTACGTCATCGGTTTGCGTCTGGAAGGTGTCAAGAGCGTGTTCACCCTGGGCGTTTGGTGCTTCTCCGGATTCGCCAGCCTCTTTCCGCTGGTGGTGGCGTCGTTATACTGGAAACGGGTGACCAAAGCGGGGGCCTACGCCGGTGTGCTGACTACGGCGGTGGCCTGGATTTGGTTGTTTGCCCAGTCCGACTACGGCGGCAATCGCGAGTATCTGTTTCTCGGAATGATGCCCGTGGTGACCATGACCTGCGCCACCGCGGCGGCGTTGGTAATTGTTTCGCTGTTCACCACGCCGCCGTCAACCGAGACCATCGCGAAGTTCTTCGGGAAGACCGAACATGGCCGCTGAATTCAAGATGACTCGCCGGGTGCAGTTCGCCGAGACGGACCAGGCCGGCGTGATGCACTTCGCCAACTTTTTTCGGATCATGGAAGAAACCGAGCACGCCTTCTGGCGATCCGTGGGGCAAAGCGTGCATGTACGTGACGCCGAACAGGAGGTCGGCTGGCCACGCGTACGGGCTTCGTGCGAGTATTTCGCGCCGGCCCGATTCGAGGATGTACTCGAGTTGACCCTGCGGGTCACCGAAGTCACCGCTACCAAGTTCAGCTACGAACTCGACTTCGTTCGGGAGGCTAAGGTTCTCGCCAAAGGGCGAACGACTGCGGTATGCTGCTCCATCGAGAATGCGTCGTTCACCCCGGTTCGGATTCCCGATCACCTGCGGGCCCGGCTGGAGGAGCTATTGACCACGGCATGAAGCCCACCCGACGACCAGGGCTGGGGCGAGTGACACGCGCTATAGCCCTGGAAGGGCGTCAGTCACCAGCCAGGGGCGTAAGCCCCTGGACAAGAAGGTCTAGGAAGCCCAAGCCCCCGATAGGGGGCGAAAGTCTGTCGCCCTTACAGGGCTAGGGATCTTTCGGTGAATAAGTCACAGGGGCTAACGCCCTGGCTAGTGACTGTCGTCCGCCTTCGGCGGACGGAGGATTGCTCAACCCGACGCGAAACACGGACTCAATCGGTGGCATGGCAAACGCCTGAGAAATTACGGAGAAACAAATGAAACTGTGGATGGTTTTCGTTCTTGGGGCCATGCTCTTCTGGGGGGCTTACGTCCCGACGATTCATCACGGTCAGGCGGGATTCGGCGGCAAGAGTGCAGCCCTGCGAGCGTTTCTGTTTGTCGGCGTGGCCTACTGCGTGATTGCGGTGTGCATTCCGTTGGGGTTGCTGGCCCTGAAGGTTGAGCCGGCAGACATGACTCGGACGGGGGTCACCATATCCTGTCTGGCGGGCGCGCTCGGGGCGCTGGGGGCGTTGTGCGTGATCTTCGCGTTGAAAACGGGCGGCAAACCCATATACGTAGCCCCGCTGGTCTTCGCCGGTGCGCCGATTGTCGCTACGCTGGTCTCGATGATCTTGCATCCACCGAAGCAAATGCCCAGCATGTTGTTCTTCGCGGGCATCCTCATGGCGGCGGCTGGAGCATCGCTGGTGTTGAGATTCAAACCGAGCTGACCGATGACGCCAACCACGCTTGCTGTTACCGCACTGCTTGTAACCACCGCGGCGTTGTATGCCGACCCTCCGGCGACGGGCCACAGCGCCGGCGATTGGCCGATGTTTCGTGGCGACCAAGGACTCAACGGCGTGGCCGATGGCATGCTACCCGGATCGCTGACGGTGAAGTGGCGATTCGAGGCGGCTGACTCCGTGTCATCCACGGCGGCCATCGTCGATGGAATCGTGTACGTCGGCTGTGCGGACGGCTCATTGTACGCCTTGCAACTCCGTGATGGCGCCGTGAAGTGGCGATACAAGTCCGAGGCGCCCATTCAATCGTCACCCGCAGTCGCAGGTGACACCGTATGGGTCGGTGACGACGACGGCGTCATGCACGCGGTTGATCGCGACACGGGTCGAAAGCGTTGGACGTATCGGACCGATGGACAGATCATCGCGTCGCCCAATCTCACCAGCCACCGCGTGATCTTCGGCTCGTACGATGGGTATCTCTATTGCCTGAACAAGAACGACGGGAAACTGGTATGGCGGTACGAAACCGGAGGGCGAATTCACGGCACCACCGGGATCGCCGACGGCCGGGCGTTTGTCGCCGGATGTGATGCGTACGTTCACGCGGTGGACATCGCCACCGGAAAGGCCGTCGGAACCTGGTCTCTGGACGCAGTTTCCGGAGCCGCAGCCGCCGTCCGCGACGGACACGTCTACGTGGGCACCTACGAAGGTCGCTTCCTGGCGATTGACACCGAGGCGAATCGCGTAGCGTGGACGTTCACCGACCCACAGAACGAGCCGATCCTATCGTCGGCCGCCATCAACGATCGTTTGGTGATCGTTGGCAGTCGTGACCGGCAGGTACGGGCATTCGATCGAGCCACCGGCACGCAGCGATGGAGCTTCACCACCCGAGGCCGCGTCGATTCCTCGCCGGTTATCGTCGGAAATCGAGTATTCGTCGGATCATCCGACGGCCACCTCTACGCCCTCAGTCTCCACAAGGGCACCGAGACCTGGTCTTTCGAAACCGGCGCCCCCATCACCGCCTCGCCCGCCGTGGCTGGTAATCGTCTGGTGATCGGCGCGGAAGATGGGATGATCTACTGTTTCGGACCGCCGGCAGGAGTGCGACCGTAGGGCGTAAGATTCACCGGTTGCAAACCGGTGCCACACCAAACCGGTGCCACACCAAACCGGTGCCGCAGGCATCCAGACACAACCTCCCGGTCAGACGCGGGTAGACTCCTCTGAGGCCAACGCCGGAGTCACATCGACCGGCGGGGGCGACGGACAGACGTCGGCGATGGAGTTGACCTCGCCGTATTCGTTCTGCTCGGTTCGGGGGTTGCTCAGATCGTGCGACCAGCGGCCATCGACCACCATTCGGTAGCGGTATTGGCCCGGACTCAGGCGGAGCAGCACCTCGAACTCGCCCTCGGTGCCCGTCTGACGGTAGGGAGTGGTATGCGGCATCCAGTTGTTGAAGTCGCCGGCCAACTCGACGCGCCGGGCCCCCGGCTGACGGGTTCGGAATACCACGCCTTCCGGTGTCTGCATGACGCCATAGATCCGTTCCAGGCGTTTGTCCACCTGTTCGTGATCGGATGGTGGCGGGGCGACGTCGCTTGACGGTCGGCCGTTGGAGCCGATCAGGGTGCTGCTGGTAGCCAGCATGCGTTCGGCCTCGGCGGCCATTCGCTCGGCGTTTTCCAGCAGGGCGATGGACGGCATGGCGGGTCGCTCGCTGGCGATGACCTCGCGGGCGAGCTTCTGGAAGTCCTTGCCCCCCATGCTGGTCGGGGCAAACTCGGTGATCGGCTGGCCGTAGCTGGTGCCTTCCTTGAGCTTGGTGTTGTAGTTGAGCACCGTCTCGCACACCAGGCCGTCGAAACGCTTGCGCAGCTCGGAGAGAATCTCGCGGGCCATCTTGGTGCGTACATCGTATTGGTTGGGCAGCACGCGAATGGTAGGCGAACGCCCGGTTTGTTCGGCCAGACCCTCCAACGTCTGAATCTGCCGCGTCAAGCCGTGCAGCGAAAAGTAGCCCGTCTCCACGGGAATGAGCACCGTGTCGGCCGCTCGTAGTGCACTGCGCATCAGCGGGCCCAGATGCGGAGGGCAGTCGACGATGGCGTAGTCGTACCGTTCAGACTCGCGCTCCAGCATCATGGAAAGCGGGTTGCCCGTCTCTTCGCTCGGCTCCAGGTCGGCCTCCATATCGGCCAAATCCGCCTTGGAGGGGACCAGGTTCAGGTTGGGAGCAATTTCCCAGGTGATGCGGCTCAGGTCCAGGCGCTCGGTCGTTCGTTGACTGATCAGGCAGTCTCCCACGCTCAGGTCGATCTGGTCGTCGGGGACTGCCAGGCCGACGGCGCAATGGCTTTGCGGATCGAGGTCCACCAGGAGGACTCGTCGGCCTTCCCGTGCCAGGCTGGCAGAGAGGTTGATAGCGACGGTCGTCTTGCCGACACCGCCCTTCTGGTTGGCAATGGCAATGGTTATCATCGGTGTTCAGTCCTCGCTGAAATGCGCTCTGCAGTGGCCCGCGAATCCGGCAGCCATCCTTGGCGCCTGTCTGCCCGCGAACCCGTCCGGTCATGCTCCGTCTGGGCGATTCATCGGTTGGCAGTGCTGAAAAACTTGAACGGGCTGGGCTGCCGGGGCCGAAAACCGGTGTTTGCCCGGCTTGGCAGCAACCGAGAAGCGGGATCCCGGAGATGCGACGGGTGCCATGCCCACGCTTGTCGTGGGCATGTTCTTTCGGATTCGCAAGAAGCATGGCCACGCAAGCGTGCACCCATGCCACCCGTCGTCCCCCAAGCGTATTCAACGCGCGGTTAG